>NZ_JAUQOO010000006.1:0-286594 GCF_030580745.1 Pseudomonas serbiensis | reverse complement strand
GATTCGCTCCTACGAGGTGTGGGGTAGGAGCGAATCGGGCGGCGTTCCGCTCATTCGAGAAGAACAGATCAGGAAGACAAGTAAGACGAACGAGTCAGGCCAAGGCGCAACGCATCCAGATACTGCGTACGCTCACGCGGGCTGATCCTGGCGCTGGCAACCTTGTCCCGGTAATGGGTCATCAGTTCTTCCGGCGACAAGTGTACGTAACGCAGCATGTCCTCGATGGTGTCGTGGGTTTCGATACCGGCGTGGTACACGCTGCCGTCCAGGTTCTGGTAAATGTTCACCGAATCGGTATCACCGAACAGGTTGTGCATGTCACCCAGGATCTCCTGATAGGCGCCCACCAGGAAAATCCCCAGCAGGTAGTCTTCGCCTTCATTCAGGGCATGCACCGGCATGCTGGTTTCGATGCTCTGCTCGTCCACGTACTGGTTGATCTTGCCATCCGAGTCACAGGTCAGGTCCTGAAGCACCGCACGGCGCACAGGCTCTTCGTCCAGACGATGCAAGGGGATGATCGGCAGCACCTGCCCGATGGCCCAGGTATCGGGCAGGCTCTGGAATACCGAGAAATTGCAGATGTACTTGTCGGCCAGCTTGTCGTTGAGTTCGTCCAGCACCTGACGGTGGGAGCGCTGACGGGCCTTCAGCGAGTTATGCAGACGGCGGCAGACTGCGAAAT
Organism: Pseudomonas serbiensis; assembly: GCF_030580745.1. NCBI lineage: Bacteria > Pseudomonadati > Pseudomonadota > Gammaproteobacteria > Pseudomonadales > Pseudomonadaceae > Pseudomonas > Pseudomonas serbiensis. Next base: position 285,906 of record NZ_JAUQOO010000006.1, on the reverse strand, counting down.
AGCACTGCTCGCCCAAGGCCTTCTGCGCCAGGCTGATCTTGCCGTCGGCGTACTGGGTCGCGATATCGCTCATGTAGTGCGTAGCGCGCCAGTAAGTCTCGGTCACCATCTCGATATCGGTCGGGCCAAGCAGATCGATCAGCCACTGCACGGTTTCCGGCAGGCTTTCCTTGTCTTCGATCACCGGGACGTCATCGTTGTGTCTTTCGACGTCAGTCACCTGCACCACCAACATGGCGTGGTGCGCGGTCAGAGAACGGCCACTTTCGGAGAAGATGTGCGGATGCGGCAAGCCCTGCGCATCGCAGAACTCCTTGAGCATGCCGACCACGACACCGGCGTAGTCGTCCATGTCGTAGTTGATCGAGCTGGCATTACGCGAGTGCGTGCCGTCGTAGTCCACACCCAGACCGCCGCCCACATCGATGTGATCCACCGGCAGCCCCAGGTTGCGCAGCTCGCCGTAGTAACGAATCGCTTCCTTGAAACCATGCTGGTAGTCCGCCAGGTTGGCGATCTGTGAACCCATGTGGAAGTGCAGCAGACGAATGCCCTGGTCCAGACCAGCCTTGCGGAAACGCTCGACCACCGAGAGCAACTGTGCGGCCGACAGCCCGAACTTGGATTTTTCGCCACCGGTATCGGCCCACTTGCTGGAGGCCAGCGAAGACAGACGCACGCGCAGGCCCACTTGCGGAGCGACCTTGAGTTCTGCGGCTTCTTCGATCACCAGTTCGACTTCGGATTCTTTCTCGATCACGATGAAGACGTTGTGACCCAGCTTCTGGCCCATCAGTGCCAGGCGGATGAACTCGCGGTCCTTGTAACCGTTGCAGACGATGGTCCCGCCCTTGGGGGCCAGCGCCAGCACCGCCATCAGCTCGGGCTTGGAACCCGCTTCCAGACCAATGGAGACGTTCTGGGTGGCGATGATGTTTTCCACCACCGCTTCCTGCTGGTTGACCTTGATCGGGTACAGCGCCGTGTACTGGCTCTGGTATTCCAGGCGTGCAATGTTGCTGTCGAAAGCGCCGGTCAACTGGCGGACACGGTCCTGCAGGATATCGGGGAAACGCACCAGCAATGGCAGGGACAGACCGCTCTTGCGCAGATTGTCGACCTGCTCATAGAGATCGATGGGCGAACTGCCCGGCCCCTTGGGACGAACTTCAACGCGACCGGCTTCATTGATCGCAAAATAACCGGCCCCCCAATGACGAATCCCGTAAACACTGCGGCTGTCCGCAACGGTCCATTGGCTGCCATCGTCTTTGCGTGTGCGTCGTACGGACATCGAAGTCCCCTATAGATAAGTCATGTAGCGCCGGCCCAATGACAGGCATGCGCAGTGTAGAGAGTGGAAATGACGGTTTGGTTCTCGCTCAGCCGCCAGACTTTTTGGCCTTGAAGCCTTTCTTGACCAGTTCTGCCAGCAACAGCTCGACGTGATCGCCCTGAATCTCGATCACTCCGTCCTTGAGGGCTCCGCCTGTACCGCAACGCTGCTTGAGCGCCTTGGCCAGATCCTTGAGCCCTTCCTCGGCCAGCGGCACGCCCGTGATGGTGGTCACGGTCTTGCCTCCACGGCCTTTGCTCTCGCGCCGCACGCGCGCAATGCCGTCTCCTTCAGGGATGACGGTTTGCTTGCAGGTGCAGGCATCGACGGGCTGACGACATTCGGGGCAATGGCGCCCTGCGTCGGTTGAAAACACCAGGCCACCCAAGGCGGCAAAGGATGCGGCTTTTTTAGCCACGGGAAATCCTCTTGTTGAGGACTGAAGACGGGCCGGGCTCGGTATTGAGCCTTCGACCGCGAAGCCCCACTCTGGCAGGGGCAGCGCTACTGGAACGGCTCGGCCGGCCCAGCTTGAAAAGGTCGCGCAGTGTACCGGCAAAAAGCATGCTTGCTAAGAGCCTGAATGCGCCAATTTACTGAACATTTGCGACCTGCTCCAGATAGCGTTTCAGCGCCGCCAGAGAGTCCGGGCAATAAGGCTTTTCAGCGGTTTCCGTCAGCACTTGGGCAACCGGGATAAAACGCGCCTGCAACACCTCTTCCGGTTGCAGGCTCAGAGGCCCGTCCCAGACGGCGGAAAACACCGCGCACCAGATCCGGTTGCCCGGCTGATCGAAGAGAAACTGCTCATGGGCCTGCAACGCAACGCCAGCGACGCCCAGTTCTTCCTCAAGCTCGCGGGCTGCGGACTCGGCATAGCTTTCGCCAGCCTGAACCATACCGCCCGCCGCCACATCCCAGAAACCTGGGTAAATGGCCTTGCTCAGGGTTCTTTGGTGAACGCAGAGTTCGCCTGCCGAATTGAACAGCAATATATAGGTACCCCGCCCTATAAGGCCGCGCTCGCGCAATTGGGCACGGGGGAGCGAGCCCAATAGCTGATCCTGCTCATCGACCCAGGCGATCAGTTCGGCATCCGAGGCGGCGCGGTGCGCGGCCTCGTGCGAAGAAACGGCCATCAGCCCTGGGACAGCAACTGACGAAGGTCAATAACTGCCGCGTTGGCTCGCGAGATGTAGTTGGCCATGACCAGCGAGTGGTTGGCCAACACGCCAAATGCGCTGCCGTTCAGGACCATCGGGCTCCACAGCGGCTCCTGAGAGGCCTCCAGCTCACGAATGATCTGACGCACGCTGACGGTAGCGTTCTTCTTGGCCAGTACGTCCGCGAAGTCCACCTCGATGGCACGCAGCAGATGCGACAACGCCCAGGCCTGACCACGAGCTTCATAGAAGACGTTGTCGATTTGCAACCATGGGGTTTCCACTATTTCCTCATCGACCTGCGGCACTTCGCCCGGCTTGACCGAGGCAATGGCTTCGGTTTTCAGAGTGCTGTTGAGCTTGACCCGACCGACACTGGCCGACAGGCGTTGCGACAGGGAACCCAGACGGGTGCCGACATCGCCCAGCCAGTTATTCAGGTTGTCGGCACGGGCGTAGAACAACGCGCCCTTCTGGTTAGGATCGGACAAGCGGGCCTGATAACGGCTCAAGGCATTGATGCCATCGGTGTACTGCGACTCGCTCGATGGCAACACCCAACTGCGGTTGTCGAAGTTGAACAACGGCTCGGCACGGGCCAGATCCCCGTCTTCAGCCGATTGCGACTGCGAACGGGCAAAGTCCTTGCGCAACGCACGACTCAGGTCACGAACCTGCACCAGCACGCCATATTCCCAGCTTGGCATGTTGTCCAGCCACAGGCCTGGCGGAAAGCGGTCGTTGGACAGATAACCGCCACGCTTGGTGAGCAGCGTCTGGGTAACTGTCTTGAGGGTTTCGACGGTGGTGTAGCCAATGACCATCGGCTTGCCTTCACGCTCGGCGGCGGCCTGCGCATTCTGCTGCACGGGAAACAGGGCAGGTTCCTTGCTCCAGTACCAGCCCACCAGCAGGGAGACCAGGAGATAGATCAGAATCAGGGAGCCCAGGGCCCTGCTATAGAAAAGGTTGCCCAGGTAACCACGTCTCTTGACCGACGCAGTATCAGCGGTACGCTCACCCGCGCTGCCTGCGCGGTTCTTCCAATCCAGCATGGTAAGGGTCCTTTTCAATCACAGGTTCAGGGCTTCGACCGCAACCTTACAGCAAGGTGCCTTTTGCTGACATGTACGGCGCAAGGTTTTGTTGCCGCACCAACACCCCGACTCAGGAACAAGGTGCGAATGGCAGAGAAATAACGACCATCACGCAACCTTTGGGCACAAAAATGACTCTGACAGAAACCAGACGCTCTTTTGTTGACGAATAAGTGACTTACGGCACTCTTCTATACAATCGGAGGTGCTAGCATAGCGCCAGCAGTGGTACTACTCAGCGAACCCACAGTACTCATAATATGACCGAGTCAGAAGACCCTAGCCGCGATCGTCTCAAGCATCATTTTGCCCAAAGGGTCACTCATCAAGCGCGTCAGATTCTTGAGACTTGGCAACGCCTGCAGAAATCCGAGTGGTCGCTCGCCGACATGGCCGAGCTGAAGGATTCGACCCTGCGTCTGCTGCGTTTCGCCGAGCGTTTCGAGCAGGCCGAACACCTGCAACTGGCCCGGGATATCGGCCTGGCGCTGGAAACGGTCGAAGCCAATCGCGGCCGCCTCAATAGCAGCCTGATCACCGAACTCAACCGTTTGATGCAACGCCTCTCACGTACAGGCCTGCGTCACGGCGACAAACTGGAACAAACCTCCCTTCCGCCACTGCGCAAGCCAGTCTATGTGGTCTTGCAGGACCGCGAGCGGGCCGAACGGCTGGCCAAACAGCTGGAGTTCTTCGGCCTGTCGGCCCTGTCACTGGACAACGTGGCACAGTTCCAGTCCGCGATGCTGGAGCGCCATCCGTCGGTCATCATCATGGACGTGGATTTCAGCGGCCCGGGCGAAGGCCTGAAGCTCGCCTCCCAGGTTCAGGAAGGGCTGGAGCAGAAACTGCCGCTGCTGTTCTTCAGCCATCATGAAACCGATACGCCGACCAGGCTGGCCGCAGTGCGCGCCGGTGGCGAAGAGTTTCTGACCGGCACACTGGAAGCCTCAAGCCTGCTGGAGAAAATCGAGGTTCTGACCTGCGTTGCCCAGTATGAGCCTTATAAAGTGCTGGTCATCGATGACTCCCGCGCCCAGGCCACTCACACCGAACGCCTGCTCAATGCCGCCGGAATCGTGACCCGGACATTGCTGGACCCGATCCAGGCCATGTCCGAACTGGCCGAATTCCAGCCGGACCTGATCATCCTCGACATGTACATGCCCGGATGCACCGGCACGGAACTGGCCAAGGTCATTCGCCACAATGACCGCTACGTCAGCGTTCCGATCATTTATCTGTCTGCCGAAGATGATCAGGACAAACAGCTCGACGCAATGAGCGAAGGCGGCGATGACTTCCTGACCAAGCCCATCAAGCCACGCCACCTGATCACCACCGTGCGCAATCGGGCAGCCCGGGCGCGAAGCCTGAAGGCCCGCATGGTGCGCGACAGCCTGACCGGCCTGTACAACCACACACACATCCTCCAGTTGCTGGAGGATTGCAGCTTCCGCGCACGCCGCGAGAACAAGCCCCTGTGCTTTGCCATGCTCGATATCGACCACTTCAAGAAGGTCAACGACACCCATGGCCACCCGATGGGCGACCGTGTCATCAAGAGCCTGGCGTTATTCCTCAAACAGCGCCTGCGTAAAACCGATTTCATTGGCCGCTACGGCGGCGAAGAGTTCGCCATCGTGATGCCGGACACCGACATTCAGAGCGCACATCAGGTGCTCGAAGAAATTCGTTATCGCTTTGCGGAAATACATTACCCCGCGCAACCCACAGACCTGTTCTGCACCTTCAGTGCCGGCGTGGTCGCACTCGGCGTGCATGATGACAGCCTGACTCTTGCATCCCAGGCCGACAACGCGCTGTATCGCGCCAAGCATGCCGGGCGCAATCAAGTGCATTCGGCGGTCGTCGAGGTGCCTTACCACGTGGTATTGCCTGAGATTCAGGCCTGAAAGCTCAGTCGTTCAAGGCCCCTCCCGAAATCCATCCTTACAAACCTCATCCCTGCATGCCGTGAAACACTCCGCTATCATGCGCTGACTTTCGAGAATCGAGCCTGCCATGCGCCGTTTGTTATGCCTGATGCTGTTGATCCTGGCCCTGCCCGCTTTCGGGACCAGCCTGCTGGACAGTCGCCCTGCACCGACACTGGGCGGCGCCACACTGGATAACAGCAAGGAATTCCTGCCTGTACGCCAGGCATTCAAATTGAGCCTGATCGAAACGACCCCGCAATCGATCAAGCTACGCTTCGTCGCCACCGACGGCTATTACCTGTATCGCCATCGCTTCCAGTTCCGCACCGAACCTGCCGACATCGGCCTGGGTGAGGCGCAATTGCCCCAAGGCGAAAAGAAACACGACGAGTACTTTGGCGACGTCGAGGTCTATCACGGCATTCTGGACATCGACCTGCCCCGCAAGCCCGGTGAAGAGCGGCCTTTTGTCCTGAGCGTGAGCTATCAGGGCTGCGCCGATAAAGGCTTGTGTTACCCGCCGGAAACCGAGCGACTGAATATTGGTGACGTGCCACCTGCCGACACCGCATCAGCGGCAGGCAAGCAGGCCTGGAGCTGGAAAGAGCTGGCGCTGTTTTTTCTCGCAGGTATCGGCCTGACATTCACGCCCTGCGTGCTGCCAATGTTGCCGATTCTTTCCGGCGTGGTCTTGCGGGGTCAGGTCGGCGGTCTGCGCGGCCTGAGTCTTTCACTGGCCTACGTTTTACCGATGGCCGTGTGCTTCGCCGTGCTGGGCGCCTTGATGGGCATGTTCGGAGCGGGCCTGAACCTGCAGGCACGTCTGCAATCGGCCTGGGTACTGGTGCCGTTTTCGCTGTTCTTCGTGCTGTTTGCCGTGGCGATGTTCGGCGTCTTTGAACTGCGTCTTCCGCAAGCCATCAGCAACAGACTGGATCGTATCGCAGGCAAGACCGAAGGTGGTTCGCTCTGGGGCGCAGCCGTGCTCGGCGTGGTTTCCAGCCTGCTGGTATCACCTTGCGTCTCGGCGCCACTGGCCGGCGCGCTGCTCTATATAAGCGCCAGCGGAGATGCTCTGGGCGGCGGCCTGAAACTGTTCGCCCTGGGGCTGGGCATGGGAGCGCCGTTATTGCTGGTCGCGACCGGCGGAGCGGCGTGGCTGCCAAAGAGTGGCCCATGGCTGGTAACCGTGAAAAACGCCATTGGCGTGCTGCTGCTGGGCCTGGCCATAGGCTTGCTGAGCCGCGTACTGCCAGGGCAGATCACCTTGCTGCTGATCGGCATTCTGTGTGCCGGTGTCGCGCTGTTCCTCGGAGCCCTGGAATTCACTGCAAAATCTTCACGCCAAAAACTCGCGCAACTTCTCGGCCTGCTTTTGTTCGTCTACGCTCTGGCATGCTGGTACGGCGCATTGAGCGGGCAAACTGACCCGACTCGTCCACTGGGGCGCCCACAGGCAGCCACCATCAGCAACGGTATGGCAATACCGGTGACGTCCCAATGGCAGACCATCACCACGTCTGCCGAACTGGACCGGGCCTTGAGCGAAGCAAAAGATGCAGGCAAACCCTTGCTGCTCGACTGGTATGCCGACTGGTGCATCAGTTGCAAGGTTATCGAGCATGAAGTCCTGCCTGATCCAGGCGTCGTCGAGAAACTGACGGGCTACAGCCTGATCCGGTTCGACATGACAGACAGCAATGCAGAGCAACGTGCCCTGCTTGACCGCTACAAGCTGTTCGGACCACCCGCGTTGTTATTTTTCAGTAAAAGCGGCGAAGAACTGAAAAATGTCCGAGTCATTGGTGAAATCGACGTTCCTGCTTTCCTTGAGCGCATAAATAGAGCAAATGACCAAAATTAGGTGTCGGGTCATAAACTTTACGCAAACATCGCTCATTGTGCTGGCTACTGTAGTTAACTGGACAGTACATTCCCCTTGCGGCATAGTCGCCGGGCGTGAACGCCCGTAAACAAAATAAAGGAATAAACGATGGCGACTTTCCTGGTACTGCACGGCCCCAACCTGAATCTGCTCGGTACTCGCGAGCCCGGGATATATGGTGCCGTCACCCTGGCTCAAATCAACCAGGATCTGGAGCAGCGCGCTCGCGATGCCGGTCACCATCTGATGTACCTGCAAAGCAACGCCGAGTACGAATTGATCGACCGAATCCATGCTGCACGCACCGAAGGCGTGGACTTCATCATCATCAATCCGGCTGCTTTTACACATACAAGTGTGGCAATACGTGACGCGCTGCTGGGAGTGAGCATCCCATTCATCGAAGTGCATTTATCAAACGTGCACAAACGCGAACCTTTCCGCCATCACTCCTACTTTTCAGATGCTGCTGTAGGAGTGATCTGCGGCCTTGGCGCCAGCGGTTACCGACTGGCCCTGGAGGCCGCCCTGGAACAATTGGCCGTTAGCTCCAAGCCATGACCGGACCAGCATCGCTGGCCCTCACGGCTTGAACCGGCTGCCGAAATGCCCTGACAGACCCCTTGGGAGTTGATGATTAATGGATATTCGCAAAGTCAAGAAACTGATCGAACTGCTGGAAGAATCTGGTATCGACGAGCTGGAGATCCGTGAAGGCGAAGAATCCGTACGGATCAGCCGTCACAGCAAGACTCCGGCACAACCGTATTACGCGCCGGCTCCAGTTGCCGCGCCTGTAGCTGCTGCTCCGGTCGCACCGGTTGCCGCTGCTGCTGCCGCAGAAGCACCTTCGGCTCCGAAGCTGAACGGTCACGTGGTCAAGTCGCCAATGGTCGGTACGTTCTACCGCACTCCGGCACCTACTTCGCCTGCATTCGTCGAAGTCGGCCAGACCGTCAAGAAAGGCGACACCATCTGCATCGTCGAAGCGATGAAAATGATGAACCACATCCAGGCAGAAGCCAGCGGTGTGATCGAATCCATCCTGGTAGAAAACGGTCAGCCGGTTGAATTTGACCAGCCGCTGTTCACTATCGTTTGAACCGGGGAGAGCCTGCGATGTTGGAAAAAGTTCTGATCGCCAACCGCGGCGAAATTGCCTTGCGCATCCTGCGTGCCTGTAAGGAACTGGGCATCAAGACCGTCGCTGTACACTCCACGGCAGATCGCGAGTTGATGCACCTGGGCCTGGCAGATGAAACCGTCTGTATCGGTCCGGCTCCAGCCAACCTGTCCTACCTGAATATCCCGGCAATCATCTCGGCAGCCGAACTGACCGGCGCCACGGCGATTCACCCGGGCTACGGCTTTCTTGCGGAAAACGCGGATTTCGCCGAACAGGTAGAGAAATCGGGCTTCGCCTTCATCGGCCCAAAAGCAGACACCATTCGCCTGATGGGCGACAAGGTTTCCGCCAAGGACGCCATGAAGCGCGCCAGCGTACCGACGGTTCCAGGTTCTGACGGCCCACTGCCGGAAGACGAAGAAACCGCGCTGCGCATCGGCCGTGAAGTCGGCTACCCGGTGATCATCAAGGCCGCCGGTGGCGGTGGTGGTCGCGGCATGCGCGTGGTTCACCGCGAGGAAGACCTTATCGAAGCTGCCAGCCAGACCCGCGCCGAAGCGGCTGCCTGGTTCAGCAACCCGATGGTCTACCTGGAAAAATACCTGACCAACCCACGTCACGTGGAAGTTCAGGTCATTTCCGATGGCCAGGGCAATGCCATTCACCTGGGCGACCGTGACTGCTCGCTGCAACGCCGTCACCAGAAAGTCCTGGAAGAAGCACCGGCACCGTTCATCGACGAACAAGCCCGCAAGGACGTGTTCGCAGCTTGCGTAAAAGCATGCGTGGACATCGGCTACCGTGGCGCCGGCACGTTCGAGTTCCTGTACGAGAACGGCCGCTTCTACTTCATCGAAATGAACACTCGTGTTCAGGTAGAGCACCCGGTTTCGGAGATGGTCACCGGTATCGACATCGTCAAGGAGATGCTGAGCATCGCCGCCGGCAACAAACTGTCGTACACCCAGGATGACGTTGTCATCACGGGCCATGCGCTGGAATGCCGTATCAACGCTGAAGATCCGAAAACCTTCATTCCGAGCCCGGGCCTGGTCAAGCACTTCCACGCGCCAGGCGGTAACGGCGTGCGTGTAGACTCGCATCTGTACAGCGGCTACAAGGTTCCATCGAACTACGACTCGTTGATCGGCAAGCTGATCACATGGGGCGCGACCCGCGACGAAGCCATGGCACGCATGCGCAATGCCCTGGACGAAATCGTGGTCGACGGGATCAAGACCAATATCCCGCTGCACCGCGACCTGACCCGTGATGAAGGCTTCTGCGAAGGCGGAGTCAACATCCACTATCTTGAGCACAAACTGGCCAATCAATAAGTCAGCGTGTTTCAGATCAACAAAGCCGCAGCGATGCGGCTTTGTTGTTTGCGCCGCATAGAAGTAAACTTGCCCGCTTCTTCGCGGCAGTACCGCGCACACATTTTGACTCGAAGGTAATCCGCCATGCCTTGGCTGCAAGTCCGCCTCGCCATCAGCCCAGAACAAGCCGAAACCTACGAGGACGCGCTGCTTGAAGTCGGCGCCGTATCCGTGACCTTCATGGATGCCGAAGACCAGCCGATTTTCGAGCCTGAACTCAATACCACCCCGCTGTGGGCACACACCCACCTGCTGGCCCTGTTCGAAGCAGACACCGACGCCGATCTGGCACTGGCGCACCTGCGCCTGCTGACCGACGCCGAACTGCCCGAGCACACCGCCGAAGTCATCGAAGACCAGGACTGGGAGCGCAGCTGGATGGATAACTTCCAGCCAATGCGCTTCGGCCAGCGCCTGTGGATCGTCCCGAGCTGGCACGCTGCTCCAGAGCCTGACGCCGTGAACCTGCTGCTCGATCCGGGCCTGGCATTCGGCACCGGCACCCACCCGACCACTGCACTGTGCCTGGAATGGCTGGACGGCCAGGACCTCAAAGGCTGCAACGTGCTGGATTTCGGCTGTGGCTCGGGCATCCTGGCAATCGCTGCACTGTTGCTGGGCGCCGAGCAGGCAGTGGGCACCGATATCGACGTTCAGGCACTTGAAGCCTCTCGTGACAATGCCGGACGCAACAACATCGCAGCCGAGCGCTTCCCGCTGTACCTGCCTGAAGACATGCCACAGCAACAGGCCGACGTGCTGGTCGCCAATATCCTGGCCGGCCCGCTGGTATCGCTGGCACCGCAACTGGCAACACTGGTCAAGACCGGCGGTCGTCTGGCACTGTCCGGAATTCTTGCAGAACAAGGTGAGGAAGTAGCCGCAGCCTATGCTGCTACATTCGATCTGGACCCTATCGCCAACCGTGATGGCTGGGTACGCATCACAGGTCGTCGCCGTTAACAGCCGCCTGAACCGGACAGCAGCATGACCGACAGCTTCGTCACCCAGTGCCCCCACTGCCAAACCAGTTTCAGAGTCAGCCACGCCCAACTGAGCGTGGCCCGCGGCGTGGTGCGCTGCGGAGCCTGTCTGCAGGTTTTCAATGCCGCCCGGCAACTGCTGGAGCAGCGCTCGGCCGACGAACCCGAGATCACGCAACCGCCCGCACAGGAAATCGCCGCCCCGCAAGTCACCGAACAAGCGCCTCCCGCGCCGATCGTCGAGCCCGAACCGACTCCGGCACCTCAGGAAGTCATCCCGGAAGATGACGATCCCTGGAAGGTCAGCGAGTTCGACCTGGACAATCTGGACCTCGACGAAGAACTCGCCCGGCTTGAACAGCGGGAAATCCAGCTGCCCGACACCTTCGGCAAGGCAAACACCCGCAACGGCGATGCATTGCTGACGGCCCAGCGGGACAATGCGGAAGCCGAAGAAAGCACATGGGTCGGCAGCCTGCGCAATGACGATGTCAGCCACCTGCCGGAAATACAGGCCGAAGTTGTCACCGCCACAGAGCCGACTGCAGAGCCCGAACCCGACTCAAGCCCCGAACCCGAGCAGCCTGCCGGCCGTGAACGGACCGAGCCGTCATTGTCACTGGGCGACGTCGATCTGGACGATGACCAGCCGGCACTCAGCACCCGCAAGCAGCCAACCAGTGAAAGCACTGAGCGCTGGTCGGCACGGGATGAAGAGGAAGACGATCACGACGACGAACACGAGCCATCGATCGACCCTCGCGGCAAACGCACGCGAAACGAACCGGCGGTGCGCGATCAGGCACTTCTGGACCTGACCGATGACCCGCTGCAACTGGACTGGCAACGCCCCAAGCCACGCTGGGGACGCCGCCTGTTCTGGGGCCTGCTGGTTCTGCTCGCCCTGGCAGGGCTGGCGGGCCAGTACATCTGGTATCACTTCGACCATCTGGCCAGACAGGACCAGTACCGCCCCTGGTTCCAGCAGATCTGCCCGAAAATTGACTGCAAGGTGCCATCGAAGGTCGACATTGCACTGCTCAAGAGCAGCAATCTGGTGGTGCGCAGCCATCCGGAGTTTCAGGGCGCACTGGTAGTGGACGCAATCATCTACAACCGCGCATCATTCTCACAGCCGTTTCCGCTTCTTGAGCTAAGATTTGCCGATACCAGCGGTCAGCTCATTGCCAGTCGTCGGTTCAAACCGGGCGAATACCTGAGCGGCGAAATGGCTGGCAAGGAAGAGATGCCACCCCAGACACCGATCCATATTGCGCTGGATATCCTCGATCCTGGCGCCAAAGCCGTGAATTACAGCCTGAACTTCCGCTCACCGGAATGAGCCCGGCCTCACCCTGCCCGCCGATGCTCTCAGGTGCCTGAAAGCACGTTTGCGCGGGCCATGAAGCATAAATAGCGAAGTTTTCATGACATTTCGCCCAAAAAGCGAACCGTTAGCGATAAGAAAATAACTGTTCAGATTTTATCCAATTCAGCCTTTATCCAGTCATCGAGAGCGGGTATCATGCCAACCCTTTTTCAAACTCTCGGTTCAGTCTCAAGGTTGCGCAAGCAACTGAAGACGGGGCTGTTGCAGACCGTGTGGAACGGTTTTTTACACGGCCTGCGGATGATCCGGCCCCACGATAGGTAAAGCTATGTCGGCGGTACGCATCGGTCCGTATACGTTACAGAATGGCTTGATTCTCGCCCCGATGGCGGGCGTCACCGACCAGCCTTTCCGGCAACTGTGCAGAGAACTCGGCGCAGGCCTGGTGGTATCGGAAATGGTCACCAGTGACATGAGCCTGTGGAACAGTCGCAAATCGCGTCTGCGCATGATCCACGAAGGTGATCCCGAGCCCCGCTCGGTCCAGATCGCCGGCGGTGATCCGCAGATGCTCGCGCAGGCAGCGCGGGCCAATGTCGAACTGGGTGCCCAGATCATCGACATCAACATGGGCTGCCCGGCCAAGAAGGTCTGTAACAAGGCCGCAGGCTCGGCGCTTCTGAAAGATGAAAAGCTGGTGAGTGAGATTCTGCAGGCCGTAGTGGCTGCAGTCGATGTACCGGTGACCCTGAAGATCCGCACCGGCTGGGACCGCGACAACAAGAACGGCCTTACGGTCGCCAGAATCGCCGAACAGTCAGGAATACAGGCGCTGGCGGTTCACGGTCGGACCCGTGCAGACCTTTACACCGGCGAAGCCGAGTACGACACCATTGCCGAAATCAAGCAGGCGATGTCGATTCCGGTATTCGCCAATGGCGACATCGATTCACCCGAAAAAGCCCGGTACGTGCTACAGGCCACCGGAGCGGACGGGCTACTGATTGGAAGGGCCGCCCAGGGGCGACCATGGATTTTTCGTGAAATAGATCACTACCTGCGTACTGGCGAAAAACTGCCAGCGCTGCCGGTCAGTGAAGTGGAACGTATTCTGCTTGAACATCTGACAGCCCTCCACGCCTTCTATGGGGACGTGATGGGCGTGCGTATTGCACGCAAGCATGTCGGTTGGTATCTCGCAACCTTGCCGGGCGCCAGGGAATTTCGCGCCCATTTCAATCGTTTGGAAGATACGGAAGCACAGTGCGCCAACGTCCGGGAGTTCTTGAGCCAAGGCTACAAGGGCCCGGATAACCAGAATAAAGAAGAGGTGGCCGCATGACGATGATGACCGAGACTTTAGTGAGTGGAACAACACCCGTGAGCGACAACGTCAATTTGAAACAGCACCTCAACACGCCGAGCGAAGAGGGTCAGACCCTGCGCGGCAGTGTCGAGAAGGCGCTGCACAATTATTTCGCCCACCTCGAAGGCGCTTCCGTCACTGACGTGTACAACCTGGTGTTGTCGGAAGTCGAGGCTCCGCTTCTCGAAAGCGTGATGAACTACGTCAAGGGCAACCAGACGAAGGCTTCCGAACTGCTGGGCCTCAATCGCGGCACGCTGCGCAAGAAACTCAAGCAGTACGACCTGCTTTAAGCATTATTCAATACAGAAAAGGCGACCCGCCTTGCACAGCGGTCGCCTTTTTTTGCTGACTTCCTTTGCTTTTGATGGAAATTGAAATGACCGACCAGACTACCCGCCTGCCGATCCGCCGCGCTTTGATCAGCGTTTCCGACAAGACAGGAATCCTCGAATTCGCACGCGAGCTTGAAGCGCTGGGCGTCGAGATTCTTTCGACTGGCGGTACTTTCAAGCTGCTGCAGGACAACGGTGTTGCAGCCGTGGAAGTGGCCGATTACACCGGTTTCGCCGAGATGATGGATGGCCGGGTCAAAACCCTGCACCCCAAGATCCACGGCGGCATCCTGGGTCGTCGCGGTATCGACGATGCAATCATGAACGAGCATGGCATCAAGCCGATCGATCTGGTCGCGGTCAACCTCTATCCGTTTGAAGCCACGGTTTCCAAGCCGGGCTGCGACCTGCCGACCGCCATCGAGAACATCGATATCGGCGGCCCGACCATGGTTCGTTCCGCTGCGAAGAACCACAAGGACGTCGCCATCGTGGTCAATGCCAGCGACTACGCCCAGGTCCTGGAAAACCTCAAGGCCGGCGGCCTGACCTACGCTCAGCGTTTCGACCTGATGCTCAAGGCTTTCGAGCACACTGCTGCCTACGACGGCATGATCGCCAACTACCTGGGCAGCGTCGACCAGAGCGCCGAAACCCTCAGCACCGAAGGCCGCAGCCAGTTCCCGCGTACCTTCAACACCCAGTTCATCAAGGCGCAGGAAATGCGCTACGGCGAGAACCCGCACCAGAGCGCGGCGTTCTACGTTGAGGCCAGACCTGCCGAAGTCGGCATCGCGACCGCTACCCAGTTGCAAGGCAAGGAACTGTCGTTCAACAACGTGGCCGACACCGATGCCGCCCTGGAATGCGTCAAGAGCTTCGTCAAGCCAGCCTGCGTGATCGTCAAGCACGCCAACCCGTGCGGCGTCGCCGTCAGCCCGGACGACGAAGGCGGCATTCGCAAGGCCTATGACCTGGCCTACGCCACCGACGCCGAATCCGCTTTTGGCGGCATCATTGCCTTCAACCGCGAGCTGGACGCCGACACCGCCAAGGCCATCGTTGACCGTCAGTTCGTTGAAGTCATCATCGCACCAAGCGTCAGCGCCGAAGCTGCTGCCATCGTTGCGGCCAAAGCCAACGTTCGCCTGCTGACCACCGGCCAATGGGCTGCCGAACGTGGCGCTGCCTGGGATTACAAGCGCGTCAATGGCGGCCTGCTGGTACAAAGCCGCGACATCGGCATGATCACTTCTGCCGACCTCAAGATCGTCACCCAGCGCGCACCGACCGAACACGAAGTACACGACCTGATCTTCGCCTGGAAAGTCGCCAAGTACGTCAAGTCCAACGCCATCGTCTACGCCAAGAATCGCCAGACCATCGGCGTCGGCGCAGGCCAGATGAGCCGCGTGAACTCCGCACGCATCGCCGCCATCAAGGCTGAGCACGCTGGCTTGCAGGTTCAGGGCGCGGTCATGGCTTCCGACGCATTCTTCCCGTTCCGCGACGGCATCGACAATGCCGCCAAGGCAGGCATCACTGCCGTCATCCAGCCAGGTGGCTCGATGCGCGACAGCGAAGTGATTGCGGCAGCAGACGAAGCGGGCATTGCGATGGTATTTACCGGCATGCGCCATTTCAGACACTGATTGCAGTTTTGAGCCTCAAGCTGCAAGCGACAAGAAAGAGCGGATTGCGCCGTTCTTTCTTGATGCGGCAGTTCAATTTTTCAAAGCCATAAGCTGTAGTTCGAGAGCTGCGCGATCAGCCTTCACTTGCAGCTTGTAGCTTTTCTCCGAAGGAGACTTTCACTTATGAACGTATTGATTATCGGCAGCGGCGGTCGTGAACACGCTCTGGCCTGGAAAGTGGCTCAGGACCCGCGGGTCGAGAAGGTTTTCGTCGCGCCGGGCAACGCCGGTACGGCCATCGAAGCCAAGTGCGAGAACGTCGCCATCGACGTACTGGCTCTTGAGCAACTGGCCGACTTTGCCGAGAAGAACGTGTCCCTGACCATCGTTGGTCCGGAAGTCCCGCTGGTTGCAGGCGTCGTGGATCTGTTCCGCAGCCGTGGCCTGGACTGCTTTGGCCCGACTGCCGGTGCCGCTCAGCTCGAAGGCTCCAAGGCGTTCACCAAGGACTTCCTGGCTCGCCACAAGATCCCGACTGCCGACTACCAGAACTTCACAGAGATCGAGCCTGCCCTGGCTTATCTGCGTGAGAAAGGCGCCCCTATCGTCATCAAGGCCGACGGTCTGGCAGCCGGTAAAGGCGTGATCGTTGCAATGACGCTGACCGAAGCAGAAGACGCCGTTCGCGACATGCTGGCAGGCAATGCCTTTGGCGAAGCCGGTTCGCGAGTTGTGATCGAAGAATTCCTCGATGGCGAAGAAGCCAGCTTCATTGTGATGGTCGATGGCAAGAATGTTCTGCCAATGGCCACCAGCCAGGACCACAAACGTGTCGGCGACGGCGACAGCGGTCCGAACACCGGCGGCATGGGTGCTTACTCCCCTGCTCCTGTGGTTACTGCCGAAGTTCACCAGCGCGTCATGGATCTGGTCATCTGGCCAACTGTTCGCGGCATGGCAGAAGAAGGCAACGTTTATACCGGTTTCCTCTATGCTGGTCTGATGATCGACAAGGCTGGCAACCCGAAAGTCATCGAGTTCAACTGCCGCTTTGGCGACCCGGAAACCCAACCTGTCATGCTGCGCCTGCAATCGAGCCTGGTGCTGCTGGTCGAGGCCGCTTTGGCCCAGGCACTGGACAAGGTTGAAGCACAGTGGGACCCTCGTCCAAGCCTGGGTATCGTTCTGGCTGCCGGTGGCTACCCTGGCGATTACGCCAAAGGCGCGGCGATTGAAGGTCTGGATGCAGCGGCACAACTGCCGGGCAAGGTATTCCATGCAGGCACGGCACTGAAAGATGAGCGTGTCGTCACAAGCGGTGGTCGCGTATTGTGTGCAACCGCACTGGGCGACAGCGTCGGTAACGCACAGGAAAACGCCTACGCCCTGGCTGCGAAGATTGATTGGGAAGGTTGCTTCTACCGCAAGGACATTGGCTATCGCGCCATTGCCCGTGAGCGTGGTGAGAGTCAGGAATAAGTCTGCCGGACCAGCCCCTGACAAGGGGGCTGGTCGGTTGCTCCGGTACTGCGCACTGTTATCAGGCATTCACTCAGGAAGGGATATCAACGTGCGCTGGCTCAGGATTGCCATAGTTTCAACAGCCGGATTACTGTCCTTGCTCTTCATGCTTACGGCCAAGGCCGAGCATGGCGCAGGCTGGTCGACGCTGCTCGACGAACAGGCAAGCCTGCAACTGAACGATATCCGCTCGGCCCGCTACCAGAACCAGTTCAGCCCCATCGACCTTGAACGGGTCACTGCCGCAGACCGCAACAGCGCGCTATGGCTTCACTATCGGGTCCCTCCTACCCGGCACGAACAACTGATACGCATCTTCGCGCCAGACCTGGCCAGCGGAGACCTGTACATCATCGAAGGCGAAAAGCTGGTCGATCACCTGCGCACAGGCAACGATGTGCCCAAGCAGGACCAGCGACTGCCCTCCAACGATTTTCTGCTACCCGTCCCGCAAAGCGACGTCCCGCTGGACTTGTATCTGCGACTCGTCTCGACCCAGAAACTGCGCCCCAGCATCACGCTGCAACCGGCGATAGCCAGCGCGGCAGATGAGCGCGAACCCTTTCTGTTCGGCCTGTTGTTCGGCGCGCTGATCATGCTGATCACCCAGAACCTCACGCGCTACTGGCATACCAAATCGCGCAGCAACCTGTGGCTGGCAGCCTGTGAAACCCTGCTCGCGCTGAGTGCGTTCCTGCTGCTCAACCTGCTCGACATGGCCAAGACCTGGCATATCGCGCAAACTCCGGGCGCTCACATTGCGCTGTTGCTCGCCGCCGTGGCGGGGCTGTTTTATACCTATTGCTTCTTTGTGCATCGGGGCATCAAGCCACTCGACCGGCTGATGCAGATCGACGCCGTACTCATGGGCACGGGTGTGCTGCTGGTACTGCTCTTCGACAGCCTGCCGCTCAACGTCATGACTTTCCTGCTGGTTTCCCTGACCACGCTGAGCATCCTGACGGTATCGATCTGGCACTGGCAGAAAGGCTACCGGCCGGCGCGCCTGTTCGTGGTTTCGATGATCATCTTCAACCTCGGCTATCTGGTCATCGTTCCGGGCCTGCTGTGGCTGAGCCTGATCCCGCCGCAGTGGCTGATCCTCGCCCTGCTGGGGGTTTTCTGTATCTGCGGCCTGCTGATGGGCATCGCCCTGAACGAGCGTTCGCGCAGCATTACCGAGGACAAGTTCAGCCTCAGCCGCGACCAGGCTGCCAGCACGGCAGAGGTCAATGCCAAAGCCGAGTTCCTGGCCAAGATCAGCCACGAAATACGCACCCCGATGAACGGCGTGCTCGGCATGACCGAGCTGCTGCTGGACACGCCACTGTCGGTCAAGCAGCGCGACTATGTGGAAACCATCCACAGTGCAGGCAACGAACTGCTGACACTCATCAACGAGATTCTCGACATCACCAAGCTGGAATCGGGGCAGATCGAACTCGACGATGTGCAGTTCGATATCAGCGCTCTGGTCGAAGACTGCCTGAATATCTTCCGCGCCAAGGCCGAGCAGCAGAATGTCGAGCTGATCAGCATGATTCACCCTCAGGTTCCGCGCGTCATCAGTGGTGACCCGACACGTCTGCGCCAGACGCTGATGAGCCTGCTGGAAAACGCCCTGAAGAAAACCGAAGAGGGCGAGATCCTGCTGGCAGTCGCTCTTGACTCCAAACCCGGCAAACATCGCGTGCGTATTTCTGTGCAGGACAGCGGCATGCCCCTGTCTACCGAGGAACGCGATGCCTTGATGCACACCGAACTGCACAGCAAGCACTTCCTGACCAGCAACAAGCTCGGCGGCCATCTGGGCCTGGTGATCGCACGCCGGCTGACGGAATTGATGGATGGCGAATTCGGCATCCAGAACGGCAACCCTCAGGGCACCACGCTCTGGCTGAGCCTGCCACTGGACTCCAAACTGCTGGAGCAGCCGACTACCGATCTGGACGGCCCGCTCAAGGATGCCCGTGTGCTGGTCGTCGACGACAACGATACCTGCCGCAAGGTACTGGTGCAGCAATGCAGTGCGTGGGGCCTGAACGTCAGTGCCGTACCGTCCGGCAAGGAAGCCCTGGCGCTGCTGCGCACCAAGGCGCATCTGCGCGACTATTTCGACGTGGTGCTGCTAGACCAGAACATGCCCGGCATGAGCGGCATGCAACTGGCTGCCAAGATCAAGGAAGACCCGAGCCTCAATCACGATATCCTGCTGATCATGCTCACCGGCATCAGTAATGCACCCAGCAAGATCATCGCCCGCAATGCCGGTATCAAGCGTATCCTGGCCAAGCCGGTAGCCGGTTACACGCTCAAGACCACACTGGCGGACGAACTGACCCAGTTGAACAAAGGTGTCGTGCCTCTCCCGGCGCAGCCTTCCTTGAACACTCCGGTCAGCGTGCCCGGCGACTTCCGCATCCTGGTGGCCGAAGACAACAGCATCTCCACCAAGGTCA
The DNA here is from genome assembly GCF_030580745.1 of Pseudomonas serbiensis. Lineage (NCBI taxonomy): Bacteria > Pseudomonadati > Pseudomonadota > Gammaproteobacteria > Pseudomonadales > Pseudomonadaceae > Pseudomonas > Pseudomonas serbiensis. The sequence continues at coordinate 266,352 of NZ_JAUQOO010000006.1, read as the reverse complement.
TCCGCGGCATGCTCGGAAAGCTCAATCTGCACCCCGATACTGCCAGCAACGGCGAAGAAGCCCTGCGTGCCATGAAAGCCCAGCGTTATGATCTGGTCCTGATGGATTGTGAAATGCCGATCCTCGATGGTTTCTCGGCGACCGAACAACTGCGAGCCTGGGAAGTGGGCAACCAGCGCGTACGGACCCCGGTCGTGGCCCTTACGGCGCACATCCTGGCCGAACACAAGGACCGCGCCCGTCAGGCAGGCATGGACGGGCACATGGCAAAACCCATCGAGCTTTCGCAGCTGAGGGAACTGATCGAATACTGGGTCGCGCAGCGTGAAGCAACACGCAACCTGACGTCGAACGGCAGCCTTTACCAGCAGAACTGATGAGTCGAAACAAAGCCGCCTGATAGACTTGCCTGCCTCTCCCCACTTGCTGCCGTGAGCCAAGATCATGCTCCATGTGCTGTTCAGCGTTTATTTGAAGATGCTGGTGCTCTATAGCCCGTTCTTCGTTCTTTCCTGCTTCATCAGCCTGACCCGCGGCCACTCGCGCAAGGAGCAACGACGCCTGGCGTGGAAGGTCGCACTGGCGACACTGATTTCCAGCGTGCTGCTCTATCTGTTCGGGCGAGTGATCTTCGATGTATTCGGCATCACTGTGGATGCCTTCCGGATTGGCGCTGGCAGCGTGCTGTTCATTTCGGCACTGGGCATGGCGCAAGGCAAATCAGCGGTCCAGACCGATAACATCCAGCAGGATGTCACCATCGTTCCCTTGACCATACCGATCACCGTCGGCCCCGGCACCATCGGTGCGCTGCTGGTCATGGGCGTCAGCCAGCCTCATTGGGACGACAAGCTCACCGCCATTCTGAGTATTGCCCTGGCCAGTTTCAGCGTTGGAGTCGTTCTGTATCTGTCTGATCGAATCGAACGCATCCTCGGTGACCAGGGCCTGCAGATTGTCAGCCGCCTGATGGGGTTGTTCGTCTGTGCTCTGGCAGCGCAGATCATTTTTACCGGTGTCAGAGGGTATCTGGTTCCCTGAGACCTCAGAGCGGAATGCGCTTGATACGCTCCGCTCCCCTGCCCTGTAATTCCTTTCGCACACGGTCGCGGTTCAAAGCGTATTGAGCGCTGTCGAAGACGAAGCCGCCGCCCTTGAGCAACAGCCTCATTTCATAATTGAGCGGCCACATGGGAATCCTGGATATCCATGAGTACCAGGGTTTTGGCTTGGTAAGGCTGATCATTTGCAGCCCACAGATCACGATATGAATCTGCCCGGACTCTCGTTTCTCGCAAGGCACTATCTGAAAGCTTTCGGAGCGCCCCACACTGAACCAACTGCTGAAAAAGTCTTTTGCATGCTCGCTGTTGAACATGAGCTGAAGCGAAGATTTCGCCAGTTCAGCAAGCCGGGGAGAAGTGATACGGGCCACAAGCAACGCGGCCTGACGCTGGAAATCCTTGGGTTTATTGAAGACCGCGGACTTTTGATCAATCACCGATGTGCGTGAAAGCCCGCACGTCACCAGCTTCTGCTGGTACGCATTGATCCAGCCCTCCCAGTTTCTCTTGCGGTCATAAGCCTCGAAAGCACACAGCTCGGCCAGCAAGAGGCAGTCCTGAATATCCGCACGCTCCTGCGCATCAATGCCGGGCAGGAAAGAAACCAGGTTATTGGCCATCAACAGAGAGTTCGAATTCATCACTCGCCCTCCCCCAGATCGACAATCAACTGATCACGTCTTTCACCCAGCCTGGCGACCAGATCCTTCCTGAAATAACCGAAGCCGTGTTCATCCAGCTCGGCCGAAACAGTTGCGATCTCCAGATTCTTCAAGCTGTCCGGTCGGGCGAACAATTGCGAAAGCGGCATTTCACCTGCGAGTGGCGTGCTTTTGAACGAAAGAATGATCAGGTTGAGCACCGGCTCGACATCGACAAACCCCAGTTGCAGGGTTATGGAGCAATCCTGCCTGTCGGGCGAGGCCAACTCTGCCGTCGACCCGGGAAGCATCGGGGCCGGCAGACAGCGGGTCGTCTGTTCAATAAACAAAGCCTTGGCGGCAATCTCTTCGGTGCCACTTACAAAGTGCTTCAAGGTGCGCTCTGCATGCTCGATGAACGGCAAAGGCACTCGACTGGCCAGCTTTTCCCTGGTGTAGTCCCACAGTGAACCTGTGTACTCCAGGGGCGCATCCTGCACCTCGCGGTAGGTGATATTGCAGCGAAACCGGGTCAGAGCACTGAGATAGGTCTGACGCCATTCGACAGGCTCGGCAAACTTCTCATGCCTGGCCGAGGCGGCCAACTGGCTATACAGGCTACAGTCCAGCACATCCGACTTGAATGAAGAGGATACGCCGCTGGAAAAAAAGAACAGGCTGCCTGCGTTGATATAACGCTGTTGCATTCCCTTGCACATAAGATTCCCTCATTACGCTCATCGAAAAAAAGCCGCGGCGAACCGCGGCTCAACACCTCGTCAAATCTCGAACTCAGCCAGTGCAGATCGGGCATTTGCCGTCAGCTTCGCCTCGACCTCACCCTTTACCCGCGCATAATGCTGAAGGTTCAGGACCAGATTGTTCTCGGCACGCTTGATGCGCACAGAAGCATTGTTCCATTCCCAGAACAGCACGTTGGTTATGTCCTGAGAGGTAACGAAGTTCACGGCCCCCATCGCCATGACCACTTCACCATCACTGGACTCGGCTGCGGACGCGATAGTGAACTTGGCACTTTTATGGGTTTTGCTTGAGTTCTCGAACAACCGCAGAGGCTTGTCACTGGCTTGCAGTGCCTTCACGGTGTCCTTCGCGACCTTGAGCAGCAATACAGAAGTCGGGCCTGGCACTGCCATGGCAACGATGGCCGATTCCAGAATCTTGAGCGCTTCCTGTTCCATGGTGAAACGGGTATTGCTGCTTCGATAGTCCGAAAGCTCTTTGGACTGGGAGAACCAGCCGCAGTAACCCAGCACCTTGGTGAAGGTTTCGTACCACTGCACGGCATTCTCATTGCTGTCCCGGTACTTCTTGTTGGCGGCCAGCGAAGCGAGCAGAACGCTGTCCTTGATAATCTGTTTGTTCTCTTTGGACATGCCGGAAACGATAGAGACTACGGTATCTCCGGCCACCAGAGCACCGGGATTCTTCTCATCCACTTCCATAAGGCCGAGAGACTTCCTCTTGTTATCGACATGTTCCTGGTGATCACAGTCACCCAGGTCACAGTTAGCGATTTCGATCTTGCTTTTTTCAACTTCATCAAACATTTCAAGTTCCTTTTTTAAGTTGGGTTCATCCTTGAAGGACAACTCAAAGCTACTCCATGCATTCGGGTTTCTCCATACCGTGCAAAAGCCGCCGACTGCAAAAAGTAGGACCTCGACAGGCATATAGAGAAATAACAAATAAATACCGCACACCCCACAAGTACAAGATAAGCAAAGGAGCAGAACGGGCGTTGTTTTAAAAATCCTATTCAGGTCCTTCACCATCAAAGAACCTGGATGACATCAGAGCAACCCAAATACCCAGCACATCAATGGATATTTCTTACAGCCTCTGCTGTAAGCAAATAATTCAGATGTCTATCTGACGGATATTGAGGTTACCGACAGCTTTCAATCTGGCGCGGATACGCTCCCTTTGCGAAGCAAAAACGGTCCTGTTGAACGCATAGACACCACCCCCCAGGCGCACGACCATCTCGCGATTGATCCACGAGTCGCCGCCGCGGCTATCCGAGGTAATGGTCGAGCTGGCATGCAGACCGCACAGCAGGAGATGTACTTCCCCGGCAACCTCTTCGCAGGGCACGATCTGAAAATTACCGACCGATCCCGAACCCGACCCGTACTGAAAGAAATGCCGCGCATACTGATTGAGCCGCGCCGCCTTGAATGAGCGCCGGGTGAGTTCCAGCAGGTTGTCGACACGCACTGAACCGGTGATATCGAAACTGATGCTATCCAGCTCTTCAGCACCGGTAATGACCATCGGCTCCTTGACGATCTGACTTTTCAGTTTGCACCCTGAACGGACCAGGGTACTGCGGTAATAGTTGAGCCAACTGGTCCAGAACTCGTTTGGCCGGTAACTCTGGGTCGCAAAGAACTCGGCATACAGCAGCATATCCGCAATATCTTCACGGGCCTGTCTTGAAACAGTCGAAGAGAAAGAAACGATAGTATTGCCCGCTATCAGGGCATTGAAGTCTTGACTTGCCATTATCTACATCCTTATAGAAACAAGGATATGAAACTAGCCAAGCTGACGCAGCTGCACAACACAGAAAACGGCTAAAAGTACAAGATTACAACAACAATAAACAACGACCCGCAGGGATTAAAGAGACTTCTTACTTTATCGTCGTGAATGAACTCGCTCCTATAGCCTGCCGGAGCGAATTCATTCACAAACAACATCAACTACCCGGTTTTACCGGATACCAGCGTGGCGTATACACCCATCGCTCGCCATTGGGGCGGGCAAAGGTGCAGGTGGTCGAAGAACCGATGAGCACCATGGTGCGCATATCCACCTGCTCAGGCGTCAGCTCACCCAGGGTAATGACACGCAGGGTCTGCCCCGGACGACCGATATCACGCCCCAGCGTCACGGGCGTTTCAGGGTTACGGTGCTGGCGCACGATTTCCAGCGCCCGTCCCAGTTGCCAAGGGCGAGAGCGCGAGATCGGGTTGTAGAAAGCCAACGCAAGGTCAGCCTGAGATGCCAGGTCCAGACGCTTTTCGATCACATCCCAAGGCTTGAGGTTGTCCGACAGCGACATGACACAGAAGTCATGCCCCAAGGGCGCGCCAGCCTGGGCAGCCGTCGCCAGGGAAGCAGAGACGCCCGGCAGGATTTCCAGCTCAACGGCATGCCATTGAGGGTCACTGGATTCATGCAATGCCTCAAGCACGGCCGAGGCCATGGCAAACACACCCGGATCACCGGACGACACCACCACCACCGAGCGACCTTGCGCCGCCAGTTCAAACGCATGGCGAGCACGCATCATTTCTTCGCGGTTGTCGGTGCAATGCAGCACCTGATCGGCACGGAATGGCCCGGCCATACGCACATAGGTTTCATAACCCAGCACGTCGTTGGCACGTGCCAGTTCGGCCTTGACCGCAGGCACCATGAATTCGGCAGCGCCAGGCCCCAGACCAATGACCGCAAGCCGTCCGCGTCCACGGCCGATCTGCTGAACATCCAGTGGCTGGTGGGCAACGGCAATCGCAATGCCCTCGCCCACACTGATTGGCGGCAGCAGCTGCGGTACCGCATGCCGGGCCATCTCGCTGGCGGCTTCGCTTTTGACAAAACGCACTGGCACACCCAAACCGGCTGCGGCCTGATGCAAATCAGCATCGGCCATCTGAGCATCTCCGGCCAGCAGGCAGGCCAGGGATTGCACGGCGACTCTGGCTTCGTGCAAGGCAGCCCGCACGTTGTCAGCCAGTTCCGGGCCTGTCTCACTGACCGCAACCAGCACGCTGCGCGGGTAAATCAGCAATTCGTTGCTTGAGGGCTCGCGCTCGGCACAACCCACATGAATCGCCAGATCCGCGTGGGGATCTTCCGGCAGTTGCGCCTGGGCCAGCCACGGTGCCGCGCCTTCGATGCGTACGTGCTCGCCGGAGAGCAGATCGGAAACAAAGCGCTTGCCCAGCTCCAGATCGCCCAAGGCATAACCATTGGGCGGGTTGAGCAGGCAGGTGCCGAAACGCAGCTCACCACTGGTGGTGATAGCCGGTGCAACGCCAAGGCCAGCGGCTATTTCACGAGCCATGACATTAACCCCACCCAGCCCGCCCAGCAGCGGCACGACTGCGCTGCCGTCTTCGGCCACGGCCAGCACGGCAGGTTCGACCCCCTTTTCCAGCAGCAGTGGTGCCAGAGTCCGAATCACGATCCCGGCCGCGCACAGGGCAATGATCGGCGTGTTCTGTTGATAAAGCTGGCGCAGAGTCGTGCCAAATTCGCTGTAAGTGCTATCCGCTCCCTGCACACGCTCGGCCAGACCATGAATCAGTGCATCCGGGTATAGCTGCTGAATCCGTCGCGCGGTAGCCAGGCTGCCATTGCCCAGAATCACAATGGCTGGAATGTTCTGGACCATCAGCCTTGCCACCTTTCGCCGGGAACGATAATCAGCGAGAAATAAGGCGACGACATGGGGTCGACCTGATCCAGCGGCACGATTTTCTGGTTGGCCATGGTGGCACGCTCAACGTACAGCGCACGCCCGGCCATACCAAGTTCTGCCAGCACATCACGCACTTTGGGAAAGTTGCGACCCAGCTTCATGATGACCGCCGCATCGGCGTCAGCCAGCTTGCGTTTGAGCTCGTCGTGCGGCAGCACGCCGGACAACACCGACAGGCTCTGATTGCGATACACCAGTGGCGCACCCAGCACGGACGCACCGCCCAGCATCGAGCACACACCCGGAATCACCTGAGCTTCATAACGCTCGGCCAGACGGTCATGCAGGTACATGTAGGAGCCGTAGAAAAACGGGTCGCCTTCACAGATCACCGCCACATCGCGACCGGCATCCAGATGCGCCGCCACATCCAGACTGGCTTCGTCATAGAAGTCACTGATGACCTGCTCGTAGGACAGCGGCGCAGGTAGCGCTTCGGTGGTCACCGGGTACACCAGCGGCATCAGCGTCTGGGCTTCCTGCAAGTGACCTTCGATGATGCCGAACGCATTGCCTTTCTTGCCCTTGGCCACGAAGTAGGCCACCACAGGCGATTCGCGCAACAGACGCAGCGCCTTGACGGTAATCAGTTCCGGGTCGCCGGGGCCGACGCCCAGGCCAATCAATCGACCACGAGCCTGCATCATTCGATCTCCGTCGCCAGTGCGTTGACCGCCGCAACGGCCATGGCGCTGCCGCCACGACGGCCTTGCATGATGACGAAAGGCACGCCACGGCTGTCGGCGGCCAGCATGGCCTTGGATTCGGCAGCACCGACGAAGCCCACCGGAAAACCGAGGATCAACGCCGGTTTCGGAGCACCTGCATCAAGCATCTCCAAGAGATAGAACAGCGCGGTCGGAGCATTGCCGATCACCACGACGCTACCTTCCAGGTGCGGACGCCACAGCTCCAGCGCCACGGCGGAACGGGTATTGCCCAGCTCACGGGCCATTTGCGGAACGCCTTCGTCATGCAAGGTGCAGATGATCTGATTGTTGGCCGGCAGCCGCGAACGGGTGATGCCTTCGGACACCATCCGCGCATCGCAGAGGATCGGCGCGCCCGCCGCCAGTGCATGACGCCCGGCAGTTCCGGCACCCGGCGAGAAGCGCAGGTCTTCAATGACCTCGACCATGCCGCAGGCGTGGATGACACGCACAGCCAGCTTTTCCAGATCGGCCGGGATCGTATCCAGACGCGCTTCGGCGCGAATGATCGAGAAGGAGTTGCGATAAATCTCCTGACCATCGCGGATGTAATCAATCATGCAGAACTGCTCCGTGAGTTGGCCGCCAACTGCGCGCCAACTGCTTCAATAGTGAGGTCACGCGCACGCAGCACGCCGAAACCGGGGTGTGCTGCGTCGCGAAAATAGAGGTCGTAATGACCCGGCGAAACCGCCAGCAAAGTCACAGGCGCAACATGCGCAGCAGCGCAGGAGCGACCACAGCCGGTCAGGTGCGCTGCTTCATTGCGAGGCAACTGCCCGGCCAGCAGCAACGCATCGGCCTTGGTATCGGCAAGCCCTTTGCCGCAGCCTGCCGAACCGGTACAAGCCACGATGCGCGACAGCGGCTGTTCGCTCGAACAGATCAGGCCTGCCGCCTGCAATGCCGCCGCCACCTGCTGTGCTTGCTCGCCGGGCACATTGGGCAGCAACAGGCTTTGCCAGGGCGTAAAGCGCAAGGTTCCGTCGCCCTTTTCGCTGGCCAGTCGGGCGACAGCGCTCAGCAACGCGGGATCCAGACGCCCAAGGGGCACGACACCACCGACTGACACCAGCCCCGGCTGCGCCTGTGGATAAATGCCGACATGATGGCTATCGCCATTCGTCGGACGCTGCCATTCGGTTATTTTCTGATCAGCCCGCAGCGCAACGCTCAAGCGCTCAGACAACTGGCGCAGAATTTCCGCAACCGGCACTTCAGCCAGCAAATGCCGCATGCGAGTGTGTTCGGCCCGGGCCAGATCGAGAAACAGTTCCAGCAAGGCGATAACCAACTCATGCCCGCTCGCCAGAGGCACCGCCGCCAGCGGTCGATCATGGGCCGGGCAACCCGCCAGTCCGAAGGCCAGCAGCACTTCACCGTCCACAGCCAGCGCCGAAAGCCACAGGTCATGAGGATGCTCCAGCATGACCAGCGCCTCGCCACCATCCAGCGAGAGGGCAAACTTGGCCGACAGCTCATGAAAGCGTGAGTGCGTTTCCAGAGAAGTCAGAATCTGCGCCGCCAGCGGCCGGGTATCGAACAGCATGTGCGGGTCCAGGCCGGCGGTCGGGCTGAGCATCAGGTTGCGCACATCGTCGCTGTCAGGATTGGCCGGACCAAGCCCCGCAGCCATCAGCGACTGGATCAACCCGTCATGATCGGCGCCGATCCCGCGAATCTGAAGGTTGGACCGGTTGGTCGCCTCGATCACGCCCTGAGCATAAGTACTCGCAGCCTGCGCCACCGCCAACGCCTGAGCGGCACTGACCACGCCACCGGCCAGCTTGATCCGGCAGATTCCGCCGTCCAGAGCCGGGACGATACGCAGCAACCCCGGACAGGCCGAGGGGCGAATGGTTATGGAGGACTTGCGAGCGTACTTCGGCTCGTTCAATGAATCACCCGATCTGGACTTTCTGGACCCTGGTTGCCGCTTCAATAGGCACATGTGCCTATCGGGCGCGGTATTATGCCTGCTTTGTCCGCCAGCATGAAAAGACGCTCTGTCGGAAGTTTGGATCGAGGGATGTACATGTCGCCGTGGCTGACAGTCGTGGGAATCGGGGAAGACGGTTACAAAGGCCTGGGCAAGAATGCCCGGCATGCGCTGCTGCACGCCGATCAGGTGTTCGGCAGCCCGCGCCAGCTCGCCTTGCTGCCGCGTTGCATTCGTGCAGAGCGCAGGAACTGGCCCCGCCCGTTTTCCCTGAACCCGGTGCTGGAACAGCGCGGGGCCGAAGTCTGTGTACTGGCCAGCGGTGATCCGATGCTGTTTGGTGTCGGCGCCAGCCTTGCCCGCGTGGTCGACATCGAAGAGATGCGCATCGTATCGGCCCCGTCCTCTTATTCCCTTGCTGCGGCACGTCTGGGTTGGCCGTTGCAGGAAGTCGTCACGCTTTCGGTAGTTGCCCGTCCGTTGGCCGCCCTGAACTCACAATTTCACCATGGTGTGCGCCTGCTGGTGCTGAGCAACGATGGCAGCAGCCCGGCGGCCATTGCCGGGTTGTTGCGCGAGCGAGGATTCGGCCCGAGCCAGATGACCGTACTTGAACATCTGGGCGGCGAGGCCGAGCGGCGTATCGACGGGCAGGCCAGTGAATGGGGCAACCCGGAAACAGCGGCGCTGAATCTGGTGGCCATCGACTGTCGCGCAGACATCGACGCCCCACGTCTGAGCACCCTGGCGGGCTTGCCGGACTCGGCGTTCGAGCATGACGGCCAGCTTACCAAACGCGATGTACGGGCAATCACGCTGGCGCGCCTGGCCCCGGTGCCCGGCGAACTGCTCTGGGACGTAGGTGCGGGCTGTGGCTCCATCGGCATCGAATGGATGCGCGCCCATCCCACCTGCCGCACCCTGGCCATTGAGGCAGATGAAGGTCGTCAGCATCTGATCGAATTCAACCGCGATGCTCTGGGCGTGCCGGGCCTGCAACTGGTGCGCGGCAGTGCGCCCGAAGCACTGAACGGCCTTGAAACACCCGATGCCATCTTCATCGGCGGCGGCGTTACCCGCCCCGGCGTGCTGGAGGCCTGCTGGAAGCAACTTCGCTCCGGTGGCCGGCTGGTCGCCAATGCCGTGACCCTGCAAAGCGAAGTCACCCTGATGGCCTGGCGCGAACAGCATGGCGGCGAGCTGACACGCATCCATGTCGCCCATGCCAAACCTCTGGGGGAGTTCGACACCTGGCGTCAGGCGCTGCCCATTACCCTGCTGGATGTGGTCAAGCCCTGATGCGTGAAGAAACCGCCGAACAGCCCGCCCCTCTACGCAGTGGCCTGACCACCGGCAGTTGCGCCACGGCGACCAGTCTGGCGGCGGCTCGCCTGTTACTCGGCGGGCAGGTCAACGATGCGGTGCAGATCGTATTGCCCAAGGGCAAACAGGTGCAGATGCGTCTGGAGTTCTGCCGTCTTGTCGAAGATGGCGCGGAGGCCGCAACCATCAAGGACGCCGGGGACGACCCCGACGTGACCCATGGCGCACTGGTATTTGCCCGTGTACGGCTTGATGCCGAGCCTGGCGTGCGCTTTGTCGCCGGCTCGGGAGTGGGCACGGTGACACGCCCCGGTCTGGTCTTGAATGTCGGCGAACCCGCCATCAATCCGGTGCCACGTCGCATGATGACCGAGCATTTGCTGGGGCTGGCGCAAGAGATGAGCTATGCGGGCGGTTTCGAGGTGACGGTGGGCGTCGAAGGCGGTGAAGCGCTTGCGCTGAAAACAATGAACCCGCGCCTGGGCATTCTCGGCGGGCTGTCGATTCTGGGAACCAGCGGCATCGTCCGGCCATTCTCCTGCGCGGCTTACATCGCTTCCATCCATCAGGGTATCGATGTTGCCAAGACCAATGGCTACCTGCATATCGCCGCCTGCACCGGCAACGCCAGCGAGGACACGATGCGCAGGGTCTACGGGATCCCGGACATCGCCCTGATCGAAATGGGCGACTTCGTAGGCGCGGTGCTCAAGCATCTGCGCAAGGTGCCTGTGGATAAACTGAGCATCTGCGGCGGCTTCGGCAAGATCAGCAAACTGGCTGCCGGTCATATGGACCTGCACAGCCGTCATTCCAGCATCGACCTGCCGCAACTGGCGCAATGGGCAGCGGATGCAGGGGCCGATGAAAGGTTGCAGCAGCAGATTCGCGACGCCAATACCAGCCAGCAAGCACTGGCCATGAGCGCGGCGGCGGGTGTGCCTCTGGGCGATACGGTCTGCCAGCACGCTCTGGACTTCGCCCGCAGTGTGGTCCCCGCGCAGGTTCAGGTAGAGGTTTTCGCCATTGATCGTCAGGGCGGTATTGTCGGAAAAGCCGGAGTGACTGCATGAAACGCATATTGCTGCTGGGTGGCGTGACCGAAGCACTGGCCATCGCCCGAACCCTGGGGCCGGAGCACATCTACAGTCTGGCCGGTGTTGGCCGCGTGCCGACGGACCTGACCTGCCAGCTCAAGGTTGGCGGTTATGGCGGCGCTGAAGGCATGGCGCAATTCATACGTGAACAGGGTGTCGACCTGTTGCTGGATGCCACCCATCCCTATGCAGCACAGATCAGCCGCAATGCTGCCGTCGCGGCGGAGCTGGCCGGGATCGAGTGCTGGGCACTGCGTCGTCCGGCGTGGCAGCCAGGCCCAGGTGATGACTGGCGCGAAGTGGCTGACTGGTCAGAACTGATTACGGCCCTGGCCACATTCAAGCGTCCGCTGTTTACTCTGGGCCGCGAGCCCTTGCAGCACCTGCACGAAATTCCTGAGCACCAGTTCTGGACCCTCCGCGCCCTGGACCCATACCCCGGCAACGAACGCTGCGAAGTGATCGGCGCACGCGGACCTTTCCACCTTGAAGAAGAACGCGCCCTGTTCGAGCGCCGACAGATCGATGTCCTGATCAGCAAGAACAGCGGCAGCAGCTCCACCGAACCCAAACTGGAAGTCGCCCGGGAGCGTGGGTTGCCGGTGCTGGTGTTGAAACGGCCTGTGTTGCCAGAGGTGGATCGAGTGCTGGAAAGTGTCGAGGAAACCCTGCATGCCCTTCGCGAATGAATTCGCCCCAGATTCCCCGCGACACCCGGCCACACGTCTCCCTTTTTACTTATCGCCCCCGTTCAGGCTAAATGGCGGAGTTGACTGGACCCTTCGATAAAACGGAAACCGTAATGTCCCAACGTCGGACAACATCGGTCTGGATTGCCTGCTTTGCGGTGCTGTTCAGCCTGCTGGCCATGCCGCTGTCACCGAGCGCACCGCGCGTTCAGGGTGAGCAGTTGTTGTGGGGCAGTTTCTGTAGTGGCAGTGGCACACGTCTGGTGGCGATTTCCCTGGGCGATACTGCAAAAAGCATCCCTGACCATGAAGAACACGCCAGCATGCAGCATTGTGCATGCTGCTCAGGTTCGATCGTGGTCGTCATCCCTTCAGGCTTTACCCATGGCCCGCAGACGCGACCTGGCCCGGATTACTTTCCGCAAGCCATATTCCTGACCCACACCTCGCCCCGCCAGCAATGGCCAAGCGCTAATCCCCGAGCCTCTCCGCCAGCCTGACATTCACTGCGCACGTGTCTTGAAGCACCTGAATGAATTGACCGGAGAATCACCCATGTTCAAGAAAGCCCTCATGCTGGCTGCATTGTTGCTGCATGCCTGTTTTGCCAATGCCCACGAATACAAAGGCGGCCAGTTGCTGATCGGCCACCCGTGGTCCATGGAGCTGCCACCGAATGCGCCGACCGTCGCGGCATATTTCACCATCGAGAACAAAGGCAGCAGTGCCGACCGCCTGCTCAGCGTCAAGACCCCGATCGCAGGCCAGGCACAGTTGCATGAGCACGTGCAGGCCGACGGTCTGATGAAAATGCGCCAGGTTCCGTCAGTCGAGGTTCCAGCCGGTGCCAAAGTCAGCTTTGCGCCCATGGCGTATCACGTCATGCTGCTGGATATCAAAGACCGGTCTATGCTCACCCTCGGTCAGCGTTTCCCAATGACGCTGCACTTCGAGAAAGCTGGTGATGTCGACGTACAAGTCGTGATCCAGAAGCAGGAACCAGAACACAAGCATTGAGTGACTGCCTGACTTGAGCGCCATGCGCACTGATCGCGTCCGCTCATCCACGCCTCGTAAAGTCCGGGGCACGTGGCTGAGTCTGTTCGCCATGTTGATGATCTTTATCGGCCCACTGGTTTCCCAGTCGATGCCGATGGAGCATCACGCCGGTATGTCCATGTCGATGCCAGCCTCCATGGATATGGAGACGCACCACGCCCACCACGGCAGTGAGCATCCCAAGCCTGTCGATACGGGCATGGACGATCACGCGCTGTGGGCCAAATGTGGCTACTGCACCTTGCTGTTCAGTTGCCCCGCTCTGCCTCAAGTACTGACACTGATAGCTGCCACACCTCCCAAACCCTCCGACTTCTTTGTCGCCATCACCCGGCAAAGCCATGCGCGACAGAGCGCCTTCCTGCATGCCCGCAGCCGGGCGCCGCCCTCTTCAGCCCTGTCCTGACACCATAACGAGCGCAGCCCGGAAGGCCGCTCGAACCTGACTGATTTGCCGCAAACCTGTCCCAGAGATGGGCTTGCAATGATCCGCCATTCAGTCCTGTACTTTTTTACCGTGAGCACGCTTTCCATGTCACAGCGTAAAGTCTCTTTCTATAACCTGGCCTGGCGCTGGCACTTCTATGCCGGGCTGTTCGTCGCTCCGTTCATGATCCTGCTGTCGCTGACCGGGATCATTTACCTGTTCAAGCCACAGCTGGACAACCTGATGTACAGCGACCTGCTGACCGTCAAACCCGCTCATCACCAGATCAGCGCCGACGAGTTGCAGCAGCGGGTACTGAGCCGTTATCCCCAGTCGGCAATCAGCAAATACTTCCCGCCCGTCAGCGCCGAAGGCAGCGCGCAGTTTGTGGTGCGCGAGCAGGGTCGTGAGCTGAATGTGTTTATCGACCCTTATCGCGGCGAGATCCTGGGCACCCAGGATGCCAAAAACAACCTGCAAGCCATCGCCCGTGCGCTGCATGGCGAACTGATGATCGGCACCGTGGGTGACCGGCTGATCGAACTGGCCGCTGGCTGGGGCATCATGCTGGTGGTGTCCGGTCTTTATCTGTGGTGGCCGCGCGGGACCAATGCCGCCGGGGTGCTGTGGCCGCGTCTGAGCAGTCGCGGGCGAGTGCTGTGGCGCGACCTGCATGCGGTCACCGGTTTCTGGGGATCACTGATTCTGTTGTTCATGCTGCTCAGCGGCATGACCTGGACCGGCTTCTGGGGCAAGCAGTACGCCGAGTTGTGGAACACCTTCCCGGCTGCGATGTGGACTGACGTGCCCAAATCCACGCAACTGGCGGGCGAACTCAATACCGCCAGCGTACAGACCGTGCCCTGGGCACTGGAAAACACGCCGATGCCGCAGTCCACAGGCGAGCATGCCGAACACATGCACCATCACGGCATGTCTGCCGGCCCAGCGGCACCGAAAGTCACGTTACAGCAAGTCGTCGATATCGCCACCGAACAGGGCGTCGAGCCCGGCTACAGTATTACCGCGCCCAAGACCGCCGAAGGGGTCTTCACGGTGGCGGTGTTCGCGGACGATCCGCGCAATGACGCGACCCTGCATATCGATCAGTACAGCGGCAAAATTCTGGCTGACGTGGGCTGGAAGGATTACAGCCTGGTTTCCAGGGCCACCGAGATGAGCGTGATGCTCCATGAAGGCAAGTTCTTCGGCTGGATCAACCAGATGCTGATCTTTGTGGCCTGCCTGATGATCCTGCTCGGATCGGTAAGCGGGCTGGTGATCTGGTGGAAGCGCCGCCCTACGGGAGGCCTTGGTGTGCCGCCCTTGCGCCATGATTTACCCCGCTGGAAAACCGCAATCGTGATCATGTTCGGGCTTGCTGTAGCGTTTCCGCTGGTAGGCGTTTCCCTGCTGGCGGTATGGGCGTTCGATCGGATAGTTTTTTCACGCTTTGCTAAATCGTCGGCGGCAGCTTAAATTGCAGCTACGAAGCCTGAAACCGGCGGGCGGTTTTGTGATGAATTCCTCACCCGACCGGTTCGGGCCTCGTCAGATCTTCTGAAAAAGCCGCGAAAGCGGCTTTTTCATTTCTCCCGGGCACGTCGCGCACCAACAACGAACAAAAATCCAGCGACGCACCACGATCAGCGCCACTTCAGTGCGCGAACCTCGCCAGCGACTCCTCTAGAACGGATATGCACTCCATTTGCCCGGCTGGGCACAGCCTTTGCTTAGGACCCCTGAGGCAATTCTTTCGCCCTACCAAAAAAAGCCAACCGAACGGAGCCCGTCCAATGAAGCGTCGCAGCCTGATCAAAGCTTTCACCCTGACCGCATCAATCGCCGCAATGGGTATGACCTGGACAGTTCAGGCAGCCGAAACGATCAAGGTCGGTATTCTGCATTCGCTTTCCGGGACCATGGCCATCTCCGAGACTTCGCTCAAGGACATGGCGCTGATGACCATTGACGAAATCAATGCCAAGGGTGGCGTGAACGGCAAGATGCTGGAAGCTGTAGTCGTGGACCCGGCCTCCAACTGGCCGCTGTTCGCGGAAAAGGGCCGTCAGTTGCTGACTCAGGACAAGGTCGCTGTGGTGTTCGGTTGCTGGACGTCGGTATCGCGCAAATCGGTACTGCCGGTATTTGAAGAGCTCAATGGCCTGCTGTTCTACCCCGTGCAGTACGAAGGCGAAGAAATGTCGCCAAACGTGTTCTACACCGGTGCAGCGCCTAACCAGCAGGCCATTCCTGCGGTCGAGTACCTGATGAGCGAAGACGGCGGCTCGGCCAAGCGCTTCTTCCTGCTGGGCACCGACTACGTTTACCCGCGCACCACCAACAAGATTCTGCGCTCGTTCCTGCACTCCAAAGGCGTGAAGGACAGCGATATCGAAGAGGTTTACACCCCGTTCGGCCACGCCGATTACCAGACCATCGTGGCGAACATCAAGAAGTTCTCGGCAGGCGGCAAGACCGCTGTGATTTCTACCGTGAACGGCGACTCCAACGTGCCGTTCTACAAGGAACTGGCCAACCAGGGCCTCAAGGCCACCGACGTGCCAGTGGTTGCGTTCTCGGTCGGCGAAGAAGAACTGCGCGGCATCGACACCAAGCCACTGGTCGGCCATCTGGCTGCCTGGAACTACTTCCAGTCCGTGGAAAACCCGGTCAACAAGAAGTTCGTCGCTGACTGGAAAGCCTACGCAACGAAGAAAAACCTGCCGGGCGCAGACAAGGCCGTGACCAACGACCCGATGGAAGCCACCTACGTCGGTATTCACATGTGGGCGCAGGCCGTCGAAAAAGCCAAGTCCACCGATGTCGACAAGGTTCGCGAAGCCATGGCTGGCCAGACCTTCGCCGCGCCGTCGGGCTTCACCCTGACCATGGACAAGACCAACCATCACCTGCACAAGCCGGTAATGATCGGTGAAGTCGAGGATAACGGTCAGTTCAACGTGGTCTGGCAGACCAAGGATCCGATCCGTGCACAGCCATGGAGCCCGTACATCCCTGGCAACGACAAGAAGCCGGATCATGCAGTGAAGAGTAATTAAGACCTAGCCAATACCTTCGCGAATGAATTCGCTTCTGACGGCGCAATTCATTCGCGAAATGCCTCACCGCCGACTCCCAGGCTACCGATATGCCCAAAACCCTGTACCGCCTCATTCTCACGCTCGCGTTCCTGCTGCCATTGGCAGTACACGCCAGTGATGCTGGCGATTTCGTTTCTGCCAGCTCTTCGCAACAGGCCGATCTGCTTGAAACCTGGGCAGCCAAACCTGTGCCTGAGCGCGTCGAATTGCTTGAAGCCTTGCGCGATGGCCGTGTTGCTGCGGACAGCAGCAAACGCGCCTACCTCGAAAACAATGAGCAATACGTGGCCGTGGATGCGCAGGCTCCTGCTGCCGCCGATGCTCCAACCCCGGATGAACCGCGCAAACTGCGCCTGAACAACCGGCTGCGTGGTCTGGTCGAGACCGCGCTGGCCAGTCACCAATTGCTGGCCGCCGATGCAAAACTGCGTCTGGCCGCCGCCCGGCAATTGCAAAAAAGCGCCCGCCCCGCTCAGATCGAACTGCTGACACAACGGGTCGCTGCCGAAACCGACTCCGGCGTGCATAGCGCATTGACGCTGGCGCTGGCCAACCTGCAACTGGTCGACAGCAGCCCTTCGGTGCGTCTGGCCGCCGTGCGTCTGCTGGGTGAAACCGGCGACCCGCTGGCCCGCACACGACTTGAATCACTGCTGTCGCCGGGCGTGGAAACCGATGCAACGGTGCGCATTGCCGCTGAAACCAGCCTGGCGCAGGTCACCCGCAAGCTGATGGTTGGCGAAGTCTTGGGCCAGGCCTTCAGTGGCATGTCCCTGGGTTCGATTCTGCTGCTGGCCGCTCTCGGTCTGGCGATCACCTTCGGCCTGCTGGGCGTGATCAATATGGCCCACGGCGAAATGCTGATGCTGGGTGCCTATTCCACCTATGTGGTGCAGTTGATGTTCCAGCGCTATGCGCCGGGTGCCATCGAGTACTACCCGCTGATTGCCTTGCCGGTGGCGTTTTTCGTCACGGCACTGATCGGCATGGCGCTGGAGCGCACCGTGATTCGCCACTTGTATGGCCGCCCGCTGGAAACCCTGCTAGCCACCTGGGGTATCAGCCTGATGCTGATCCAGGCGGTGCGTCTGGCTTTCGGCGCGCAGAACGTTGAAGTCGCCAACCCCGAATGGCTGTCGGGCGGCATTCAAGTGCTGCCCAATCTGGTGCTGCCTTACAACCGCATCGTCATCATCGCCTTCGCGCTTTTCGTGGTGGTACTGACCTGGCTGCTGTTGAACAAGACCCGCCTGGGCCTGAACGTGCGTGCCGTGACCCAGAACCGCAACATGGCCGCCTGCTGCGGCGTGCCCACCGGGCGTATCGACATGATGGCCTTCGGGCTGGGCTCGGGCATCGCCGGGCTGGGCGGAGTGGCCTTGAGTCAGATCGGTAACGTCGGCCCGGACCTGGGCCAGAGCTACATCATCGACTCGTTCCTGGTGGTGGTGCTCGGCGGTGTCGGTCAACTGGCGGGCAGCGTAATGGCCGCTTTCGGGCTGGGCATCGCCAACAAGATTCTTGAACCGCAAATCGGTGCCGTATTGGGCAAGATCCTGATCCTGGCGCTGATCATTCTGTTTATCCAGAAACGTCCGCAAGGCCTCTTCGCATTGAAAGGACGGGTGATCGACTGATGAATCAGCCATTGATAGTGACCGCCGCACAGAAAGTCGGGCCAAAAGGCACGCTGACCGTGGGCATTCTGGTTCTGGCCATATTGCTGGCCATGCCGCTGTTGTCGTTGCTGCCTGCCGATAACGGCCTGCAGGTTTCGGCCTACACCCTGACGCTGGTAGGCAAGATCCTGTGCTACGCCATCGTCGCCCTGGCGCTGGATCTGGTCTGGGGTTACGCCGGTCTGTTGTCGCTGGGCCACGGCCTGTTCTTCGCTCTCGGCGGCTACGCCATGGGCATGTACCTGATGCGTGAAGCAGCGGGCGATGGCTTGCCCGCCTTCATGACCTTTCTGTCATGGACCGAACTGCCCTGGTACTGGGCAGGCACCGACAATTTCCTCTGGGCCATGTGTCTGGTGGTGTTGGCGCCGGGCTTGCTGGCGCTGGTATTCGGTTTCTTCGCCTTCCGTTCACGGATCAAAGGCGTGTACTTCTCGATCATGACCCAGGCCCTGACCTTTGCCGGCATGCTGCTGTTCTTCCGCAACGAAACCGGTTTTGGCGGCAATAACGGCTTCACCAACTTCCGCAGCATTCTGGGTTTCAGCATCAGCTCCCAAGGCACCCGGGCCACGCTGTTTCTGCTGACGGTCCTGTTGCTGGTCGCAAGCCTGTATGTGGGCTGGCGCCTTGCCCAGAGCAAGTTCGGTCGAGTACTGACCGCGCTGCGCGATGCAGAAAACCGCCTGATGTTCTGTGGCTACGATCCCCGTGGTTTCAAGCTGTTCGTCTGGGTCCTGAGCGCTGTGCTCTGCGGTCTGGCCGGAGCCTTGTATGTGCCGCAGGTCGGCATCATCAACCCCAGCGAAATGTCACCGACCAACTCCATCGAAGCTGCCGTGTGGGTAGCGCTGGGTGGACGCGGCACACTGATCGGCCCGTTACTGGGCGCAGGTCTGGTCAACGGCATGAAGAGCTGGTTCACCGTGGCCTTCCCTGAATACTGGCTGTTCTTTCTCGGCGCACTGTTCATCATCGTGACGCTGTATCTGCCCAAGGGCGTGATCGGCCTGCTGAAGAAAAGGAGCGAGTCATGAAAACCACATCGACACCCGCTTTCATGCTTGAACCGATTCTGGACCCCAACTCCGACGCCGGGACCAGCCGCGACGCCATCGGCCTGGGCCAGATAGCGGGCCAGGGGCTCAATACCCGGCACGGCACGATCCTGACCCTGGAAGACATCAGCGTCAGCTTCGACGGCTTCAAGGCCCTGAATAACCTGAATCTGTACATCGGCGTTGGCGAGTTGCGCTGCATCATCGGCCCCAACGGCGCAGGCAAGACCACGCTGATGGACGTGATTACCGGCAAGACACGCCCCAGCCACGGCAAAGCCTGGTTCGGTGAAACCCTGGACCTGACACACATGAGCGAAGTGCAGATCGCTCAGGCAGGGATCGGCCGCAAGTTTCAGAAGCCCACGGTATTTGAAGCCTTGAGCGTGTTCGAGAACCTGGAGCTGGCGCAGAAAACCGACAAGTCGGTCTGGGCCAGCCTGCGCGCACGCCTCACAGGCGAGCAAAAGGACCGGATCAATGACGTGCTGGAAACCATCCGCCTGAGCGCATCGATGCATCGCCCGGCAGGTTTGCTGTCCCACGGCCAGAAGCAGTTTCTGGAAATCGGCATGCTGCTGGTTCAGGACCCGCAATTATTGCTGCTCGACGAACCCGTTGCCGGCATGACCGACGCCGAAACCGAATTCACGGCCGAGCTGTTCAAAAGCCTGGCAGGCAAGCATTCGCTGATGGTGGTGGAGCACGACATGGGCTTCGTCGGCTCGATTGCCGACCACGTGACCGTCCTGCACCAGGGCAGCGTTCTGGCTGAAGGGTCGCTGGAAGAAGTGCAGGCCGATGAACGAGTGATCGAAGTGTATTTGGGGCGCTGAAGCGCCCAGTTGCAAGCTGTGAGCTGCAAGCGACAAGAAAAAGCGCCCTGGCTTTTGATTTTTCTTGGGGCTTGTAGCTTTCCGCTTGATGACTGCTTTTCTGCTTTTGATTTTTCTTGCGGCTTTTAGCTTGCCGCTTTCAGCTCCGAGGAACAAACATGCTGAACGTTAGCAAACTCCATCAATACTACGGCGGCAGTCACATTCTTCGCGGTCTGTCCTTTGACGTGAAAGTCGGCGAAGTCACCTGTCTGCTGGGACGTAACGGTGTCGGCAAGACCACGTTGCTCAAGGTATTGATGGGGTTGTTGCCGTCCAAAGAGGGTTCAGTCGAGTGGGAAGGCAAGCCCATCACCGGATTCAAGCCGCACCAGCGGGTGCATGCCGGTATTGCCTATGTGCCTCAGGGCCGGGAGATTTTCGGGCGGCTGACGGTCGAGGAAAATCTGCTGATGGGCCTGTCGCGCTTCCCCGGCTCCGAAGCCAAGGAAGTTCCGGCCTTTATCTACGAACTGTTCCCGGTGCTGCTGCAAATGAAACATCGACGTGGCGGCGACCTGTCCGGTGGTCAACAACAGCAATTGGCAATCGGCCGGGCACTGGCGAGTCGTCCTCGCCTGTTGATTCTCGATGAGCCCACCGAAGGCATTCAGCCATCGGTCATCAAGGAAATAGGCGCGGTCATCAAGAAACTGGCCGAGCGTGGCGACATGGCTATTCTGCTGGTGGAGCAGTTCTACGATTTCGCGGCAGAGCTGGCCGACCAGTATCTGGTGATGTCCCGTGGCGAAATCGTCCAGCAAGGCCGTGGCGAGAATATGGAAGCCGAAGGCGTTCGTGGTCTTGTCACCATTTGAGACGCCAATCCGTTAAGGTGCATGACTCGACAAAGCAATGAAGACACCATGAATCTGCCTGCCCACACCGCCCTGTTCACCCCCAGCTGGCACGCCGAGCTGGAACTGGGTTATGGACGTTTCGACGACTGCACGCGGCCGATCCAGCGACGCCATAAAGGACCGCTGCGAGTACAGAAACATCTGTATGCCGAAGGTCCGCAAGTCTGCCAGCACATCATTGTTCACCCGCCTGGCGGGATTGCGGGCGGTGACCGGCTGGATATCTCGGCCACTGTCGGCCCCCAGGCCTGGGCGCAACTGACCAGCCCCGGCGCAGCCAAATGGTATCGCGCCGCGAGCCCGGCCTATCAGCAACTGGACCTGCGCGTAGAACCCGGCGCTACGCTGGAGTGGCTGCCGCAGGAAACCATCGTGTTCAGCAAGGCCCAGGCCGAACTGACCACCCGTATCGAACTTCAGGGCGATGCCAGGCTGTGTTACTGGGACGTGGTGGCGCTGGGACGTCCGGCCAGTGGCGAGCGTTTCGAGCAGGGGCATTTTCAGTCTCATCTGGATATCCGTCGCGACGGCCAGTTGCTATGGCATGAGCGGCAGCGCATTGTCGGAGGCGACGGTTTGCTGGATTCGCCCATCGGCCTGGACGGCAGAACAGTATTCGCAACCCTGCTGATCACCGGAGAAATAAACAGTGATCTGCTCGAAACCTGCCGCTCGCTCTCGCTGCCCAATCCGGTACGCGGCGACCTGACTCAATTGCCGGGGCTGGTGGTTGCCCGCTGTCTGGCGGATGAAGCCCTGCATGCCCGGGCCTGGCTGATCGAACTATGGAAACTGCTGCGCCCGGCCTTGTTGGGCCGCGAGGCGGTCACCCCCAGAATATGGAACACATGATTTTACGGTGTGTGCGTTTGTTCGCGAATGAGCGGAGCGCCGCCCGATTCGCTTCCACACCAGAACTTTAAGAAACGGAATACACCATGGATCTGAGTCCACGCGAAAAAGACAAACTGCTGATTTTCACCGCTGGCCTGGTTGCCGAACGCCGTCTGGCTCGCGGAGTGAAGCTCAACTACCCGGAAGCCATGGCCTATATCTCCGCAGCCCTGCTGGAAGGTGCCCGTGACGGGCAGACCGTGGCTGAGCTGATGCATTACGGCACCACGCTGCTGAGCCGCGACCAAGTGATGGAAGGCATCCCGGAAATGATCCCCGAGATCCAGGTGGAAGCCACCTTCCCGGACGGCACCAAGCTGGTCACCGTGCATCAACCGATTGCCTGAGCCAAGAGACTTATGAACGACCTGATTCGCGATGCACTGCCAGCCGATCTGCCGGGCATTCTCGCCATCTACAACGACGCGGTGCTCAACACCACGGCGATATGGAACGAACAGCCCGTAGACCTGGCCAATCGTCAGGCCTGGTTCGAGGCGCGCCAGACACAGGCCTATCCGATCCTGATCGCTGTCGACGATGCGGGTGAAGTACTGGGCTACTCGTCATTCGGCGACTGGCGCCCTTTCGAGGGCTTTCGTCACACGGTCGAGCATTCGGTCTATATACGCGCCGATCAGCGCGGCAAGGGGCTGGGGCCAAAGTTGATGGCCGCGCTGATAGAACGCGCCCGCCTTTGCGACAAGCACATCATGGTGGCGGCCATCGAAAGCGGTAACACGGCCTCCATCGCTCTGCATGAACGTCTGGGCTTCAAGACCACCGGGCAAATGCCTCAGGTCGGTACCAAGTTCGGGCGCTGGCTGGATCTGACTTTCATGCAACTGAATCTGTCGCCCGGCGCACAGGCACCGGCCTCCCAGGCTCCACAACCTCACTAGGGCATCCTCCATGAATCCTGCACAGTTACGTCGTGTAAACGCTGACAGCTTTGCGCATTACCGCCACGGGCTGGCCGAGCTGTTGCTCGATGCTGTACGCCACGGTGCTTCGGTAGGATTCATGGCCGACCTGGATACAGTGCAGGCCCTTGCCTGGTGTGATGGCCTGAAAACGGATATCTCCAGCGGCAACCTGCTGTTGTGGGTGGTGGTCCAGGAAGAACAGGTGCTGGCCAGCGCGCAATTGTCGCTGTGCCAGAAGCCCAACGGGCTCAATCGCGCTGAAGTGCAAAAACTCATGGTGCTGCAACAAGCCAGAGGTCGCGGCCTGGGCACACAGTTGATGGAGGCCGTCGAGCATGCCGCCGTCCAGCACAAGCGCGGCCTGTTGCATCTGGACACGGAGGCAGGCTCGCCTGCGGAAGCCTTCTACCGCACCCTCGCCTACACCCGTGTCGGCGAACTGCCGGATTACTGCGCCACACCGGATGGCCGCTACATGCCAACCGCCATTTATTTCAAAACCTTGGGGCAACAGACATGATCCCTGGCCAATACCAGATTCAGCCCGGCGACATCGAACTCAACGCCGGACGCCGCACCATCAGCCTGACCGTCGCCAACAGCGGCGACCGCCCGATCCAGGTCGGCTCGCACTTTCATTTCTTCGAGACCAACGACGCCCTGACCTTCGACCGTGCCGCCAGCCGAGGCATGCGCCTGAACATCCCGGCCGGCACCGCCGTACGCTTCGAGCCGGGCCAGGCCCGGGAAGTAGAACTGGTGGATCTGGCCGGGTTGAGGCGGGTTTTCGGGTTTGCGGGTCGCGTTATGGGAGACCTGGATTGAAATAACGCTTTCACCCAGAAACGGATTCCATGTAGGAGCCAACTCGTTGGCGAAGAGGCCAGCACTAGCTGCAAGCTTCAAGCTGCAAGATAAAAGCAGTACGGCATCGAACAACTTATAGCTCGCAGCTTGAAGCTTGCAGCTCCAACCCCGAGACCCGAAAGATGAAAATAAGCCGACAAGCCTACGCCGACATGTTCGGCCCCACCGTTGGCGACAAGGTTCGCCTGGCCGATACCGAGCTGTGGATCGAGGTCGAAAAGGACTTCACCACCTACGGTGAGGAAGTGAAATTCGGCGGTGGCAAGGTCATTCGTGACGGCATGGGCCAGGGCCAGTTGCTGGCCGCTGAAGTGGTGGACACGCTGATCACCAACGCCCTGATCATCGATCACTGGGGCATCGTCAAGGCTGACGTCGGGCTCAAGAATGGCCGCATCGCCGCCATCGGCAAGGCGGGCAACCCGGATATTCAGCCGGACGTGACCATCGCCGTGGGCGCGGCGACCGAAGTGATTGCCGGTGAAGGCATGATCCTGACCGCAGGCGGCGTCGATACGCACATTCACTTCATCTGCCCGCAGCAGATCGAAGAAGCGTTGATGAGTGGCGTGACCACCATGATCGGCGGCGGCACCGGCCCGGCCACCGGCACCAATGCCACCACCGTAACACCCGGCCCTTGGCATATGGCGCGCATGCTCCAGGCCGCCGACTCGTTTCCGATGAACATTGGCCTGACCGGCAAAGGCAACGTCAGCGTTCCCGGCCCGTTGATCGAACAGGTCAAGGCCGGGGCCATCGGCCTGAAGCTGCACGAAGACTGGGGCACCACGCCCGCAGCCATCGACAACTGCCTGAGCGTGGCCGACGAATACGATGTGCAGGTCGCGATTCACACCGACACGCTCAACGAATCAGGTTTCGTCGAAACCACACTGGGAGCGTTCAAGAACCGCACCATCCACACCTATCACACAGAAGGTGCCGGTGGCGGCCATGCGCCGGACATCATCAAGGCCTGCGGCTCGCCCAACGTCCTGCCAAGCTCCACCAACCCGACACGGCCGTTCACCCGCAACACCATCGACGAGCACCTGGACATGTTGATGGTCTGCCATCACCTGGACCCAAGCATTGCCGAAGACGTGGCCTTCGCCGAAAGCCGCATCCGCCGGGAAACCATTGCCGCCGAAGACATCCTTCACGACCTGGGTGCGTTCTCGATGCTCAGTTCCGACAGCCAAGCCATGGGCCGTGTCGGTGAAGTGATCATGCGCACCTGGCAGACCGCCGACAAGATGAAGAAACAGCGCGGCCCGCTACCTGGGGATGGTCCAGGCAACGACAACTTCCGCGCCAAACGCTACATCGCCAAATACACCATCAACCCGGCAATCACCCATGGCATCAGCCATGAAGTGGGCTCCATCGAAGTGGGCAAATGGGCGGATCTGGTGCTGTGGCGGCCTGCATTCTTCGGTGTAAAACCGACGCTGATCCTCAAGGGCGGTGCCATCGCGGCCAGCCTGATGGGCGACGCCAACGCCTCTATTCCGACACCGCAACCCGTGCATTACCGCCCGATGTTTGCCAGTTATGGCAGCTCATTGCACGCCACCAGCCTGACCTTCATCAGCCAGGCAGCGTTCGACGCCGGCGTGCCAGAAGCCCTGGGCCTGAAGAAACAGATTGGTGTGGTCAAGGGTTGCCGCAGCGTTCAGAAGAAAGACCTGATTCACAACGACTACCTGCCCGACATCGATGTCGATCCACAAACCTATCAGGTCAAGGCCGACGGCGTATTGCTGTGGTGTGAACCGGCGGATGTGCTGCCGATGGCGCAGCGGTATTTCCTGTTCTGACCCGACGAGGGCCTTCCTGCGGGAAGGCCCTTTGGGTTTTCAGCCGCGCCGGGGTAGGCTATCGGGAGCCTATACTCGCCCTTTGCGATCAAGCCGGTCACTTTCAACATATTGAAGTGACTCTCAAAAAGTTGACTTAAGAGACAAATAACGTCAAACGGCTGTTTGTCGGACAAAGCAAAGACGATAATATGCCCGACACCTCCTCATTACCCCGAAGCAAGGTAACCGGCAATGCGCCTATCCGAATTCATCGTCGCTCATGTGGATCGCATCGTCGATGAATGGGAAGACTTCGCCAAGACCCTGACTCCTGCGGCTGACTCCATGAGCCGTGTCGAACTGCGCGACCATGCCAAGTCGATTCTGCTGGCCGCTGCACGGGACATGGATGCTGCCAGGAGCAAACAGGCCGCCAGAGTTCCGGGCACTGTACTGAACCTGGATGAAGCAGCCGCCAGCCATGGCGAGCTTCGGCATACCGTGGGCTTCGATCTGGTGCAGATGACTTCCGAGTTTCGCCATTTGCGCTCCAGCGTCACTCGCTTGTGGACCGAAAGCCTGGAGACACCGGCACAAGCCTCTTTTGAGGACATGATCAGCTTCAACGAAGTCATCGACGAAGCACTGGCCGAATCCACCGCTGCGTACGTCGAGCAGGTAACCCGCTCGCGGGATATGTTTCTGGCCATTCTCGGCCATGACCTGCGTGCGCCGTTACAGGCCGTGAGCATGTCTACAGACATGTTGATGCGCAAGACAGAGCAGAATGAAAAGACGCTCTCCTATATTTCCCAGATCAAAAGCAGCACTCGGCACATGGGCGCCATGGTCGGGGACCTGCTGGAATTCGTGCGCAGCCGACTCGGCGCCAGCCTGCCGGTGGAGCGCAAGCCCATGGACCTGGCCGCTGCATGCCGCGAAGCCATCGAAGAAGCCTGTGCCGGTCAGCCAGCCAGCACACCGACCCTGAAAGTGGCGGGCAATACCCGAGGCGAGTGGGACAGCGCCAGGATTGGCCAACTGCTACAGAACCTGATCGGCAATGCGTTGCAGCACGGCACCTCGAGCAACGAAGTCAGCGTCAAGGTCACTGGCTGGGAGGACAATGTGGAACTGATCGTCCACAACGATGGCGAGCCCATTGCGGAGGACGCCATCGGCACGATTTTCGACCCGATGGTACGCAGCGTGAACCCTGACGCCGAAACCCACAACCCATCGACCAGCCTTGGTCTGGGCTTGTTCATCGTCAAGGAAGTGGTCAATGCCCATGCCGGCAGCATTACGGTGACATCGACCATCGGCGATGGAACCACGTTTACCGTGGTCCTGCCGCGCACGGCTTGAACCTGCAGGTGGCCGGTCTGTCGACCACCTGACTCATGGCTCAATTACCCCACTGGCTCCGTGGATCAAAGGCAGACTTGTCAGCCAGCTTTTGCCAGAGGGTCTTGGTGGCATCATCGATCGTTCTGGGCATGACGATCTTGAGCTGAGCGTACAGGTCGCCACGCTCGCCTTTCTTGTCCAGCAAGCCATTGCCCTTGATACGCAGACGCTGACCGTTCTGGCTTTCCGGACGAATGGTCAGGTTGATCTTGCCGGTCAGGGTCGGCACAGCGACCTTGGCACCCAGCGCAGCCTCCCATGGAGCCAGCGGCACGGTGATGATCAGGTCATGATTCTCGACCTCGAACATCGGATGCGGTGCCAGGCGGATGATCAGGTACAGATCGCCATTCTCGCCACCTGCAACACCCGGCGCGCCCTGGCCCTTGAGGCGGATACGCTCGCCATCCACGACCCCGGCAGGAATCTTCACGTTCAGGGTCTTGGTGACGTCAGCCATGCGTTGCCCGTTGGGGCTGTGCTGCGGAACCTTGAAACTGACCTGCTTGGACTCACCCGACAGGGTTTCTTCCAGGAAGATCGCCAGTTCCATTTCCACATCCTGCCCCTTGCGGCCCTGGTTACGGGTACGACCGCCCTGCTGCTGAGCCCGACCACCGAAGATCGAACTGAAGAACTCGGAGAAGTCCGTAGTATCCCCACCAAAACCACCGCCGCCCGCCCCCGCACGGCTCTGCCAGCCGGGTGGCGGCTGGAAAGGCCGCCCCTGACGCCCGTACTTGCGCAGCTCGTCATACTCGGCACGCTTGTCCGGGCTGCTCAGGACTTCATAAGCCTCGGACGCTTCCTTGAACTTGTCTTCCGCGCCGGCTTCTCTGCTGACGTCCGGATGATACTTGCGCGCAAGCTTGCGATAGGCCGCCTTGAGCGCCTTGTCGTCGACCGTCGGCTCAACGCCGAGAATCTTGTAATAATCTTTGAAATCCATCTAACGATCACCCATCCCCAATATGCCCAGCCGCACCATACGTAACTATCTACCCTGTCATGGGGCGGTGCCTGGAAAACTCAAGTCGCAGAGTGTATCCGTAAACGGTCGCAATGGATGACAACGCCATAGCCTATTGATGGGCTGACGTGTGATCTCTCTCTATATTCGGGGTATACAACTGCCCGTCGATATCCAGATTTCGATAACGCGGCTCGACGAGCCTTACCTTACCCGCCCGGATCATATCGGCCAGCTCCTTGCCGGTATGAAACGAGCCATCCATTCTCCCGATCTCTTCCCACTGGCCGTCTGCATTGCGTTTGAAGATATACATCCACGCCTGAGTCGAAGCAAAAAACTGCACCACTTCGTTCTGACCGTCACCATCCAGATCGATAACCCACATAACGCATTGCAACTTATTGCAGTTGAGACTCCCCAGCTTGGGATTGGCGAATTGTTCATGACCATCCACTGGCTCGCCGATCCAGATCCGGTTCTGATCTGGTACAGGGATCGCCCTGTAGCGTTTCGTAGAGGTTTCCAATGCGTCATACATCCGCGTCTTGAGGACTTCACGGGCATTGGCGTCCATGTTCTGCGGGAGCTGGTCCAGGTCCGCCATCAGACGGTTAAATGCCCGCAGCCCCGGTTTACCCAAAGAGTTGCGCAGGGAATAGGCATCGAAAATGGCAGGCGATGTCGTTCCGTCCATCAACCGTTGTATCTGATTACGAGCGCTCAACTCTTCCGGGTTCCACCAAGGCGTGTGAGTCGAAACCACCACTACGCACACCAGCAAGGCCAGCCAGGGATTGGTTGCTCGTAGATTGCCCAGCCAGTCAGCGCCTGATCTCAAGACCGCCCACAGCGCAGCCAGACTGTATAGAACGGCGATCACCACTGACAACAGACCGATGACGCGCGATGGAGACAGCCCGTATTGCTCGATACGCAGCCAGGTTGAATAAGCCGCCAACACTGCCAGCACCGGCAATAGCAGCAGGCTGGCGTTTATCATCCAGTTGAGCCCCTGTGGATAAGCCTGTGGCTGGCTGCCATCCTGAAACACGCCGTTGACCAGAAACAGATTCGCAGCCACCAGAGACAGCAGGATCGTAGTGGCGCGGCCAGTCTCCCAGATTGACTGCAGCCCGGTAAACGGCAGTGCCAGAGAGAAAAACACCACGATCAACGCCGTCAGCGGTGCCAGAAAACGGCACAGACTCAGCAGAACACCCCGCAGCATGCTGATGACTTTGTCGTTCTCACGCCCTATGCGTATGCCCAAGGAGAACACCATGCACAGACTGACAATATTGAAGTTCCGGGTCTTGATCACCTCTTTGAGTGCGCCGATGCCAATCATCTGGAACAGACTCGCGCATAGCTGCAACAGTGACCAGAACAGTCCTGTCAGCAACAGAGCCAGCAGCAGGATGAGGCCACTGTTCCAGGCGTGCTGAAACAGCACCCGATAAGGCAGCCGTAGCCTCTCGCCTGATGGCCAGCTGAGGATGAAGGCCGAACAGATATAACCCACGATAAGTGAGCCAAAGATCCAGTGCTCGTCCCAGGATCTCAACGACCTGTGCATGGCCCATTCAGTAATGGCGGCCAGTATCAAAGCCAGCAACCCGGCCCCGATCCAGGCACCACGCTGCCTGAAATGGTTACCCAGCAATTGCAGGTTGACCCCGAAAACCAGAGCAGCCACGACAACAGAATTCCTTTCGAACTCCCAGGCGAACACCATCACGACGGCCTGCAAAAAGCCGACGGAAAGGTAAAACGGGAGGGTTCCCTTGAGTACGGGCATTCAACTTCCTTATTGAAAACGAGAGCCTGGGCCTCAACCACAAACCATGCAGAAACCAGAGGGCGGCGGGATCATGTCACGTAAAATGCTGTAACTCCATTCGCCTGACAGCACTACGCAATCACGATGCACTGACATACACTGCGCGGCCGTTTTTTGACTGGAACGTAAAAGACATGAATGACCAATCCCCGGCCCGTGCCTGCGGCATCGATTTCGGCACGTCCAACTCCACTGTCGGCTGGCAAAGACCAGGCGTGGAATCGTTGATTGCGCTGGAGGACGACAAGATCACTCTGCCGTCAGTGGTGTTCTTCAACATGGAAGAGCGCCGCCCGGTGTATGGCCGCCTGGCGCTGCACGAGTATCTGGAAGGCTACGAAGGCCGCCTGATGCGCTCGCTCAAGAGCCTGCTGGGTTCCAAGCTGATCAAACACGACACCAGCGTGCTGGGCACGGCCATGCCATTCAAGGATTTGCTGGGGCTGTTCATCGGCGAGCTGAAAAAGCGTGCAGAACGCACCGCTGGCCGGGAGTTCGAGCAGGTTGTGCTGGGCCGTCCGGTGCATTTCGTCGATGACGACGCGCAAGCGGACCAGGAAGCCGAAGACACCCTGGCCGAAGTCGCTCGCAAGATCGGCTTCAAGGACGTGTCATTCCAGTACGAACCCATCGCCGCAGCCTTCGACTATGAGTCGAGCATCAATAGCGAAGAGCTGGTGCTGATCGTCGACATCGGCGGTGGTACTTCGGACTTCTCGTTGGTGCGCCTGTCACCGGAGCGACGTACCCACAACGACCGTCATGAAGACATCCTGGCCACGGGCGGCGTGCATATCGGCGGGACCGACTTCGACAAACAACTGAGCCTGCAAGGCGTGATGCCGCTGTTCGGTTATGGCAGCCGCATGAAAAGCGGTGCCTACATGCCTACCAGTCATCACATGAACCTGGCGACCTGGCACACCATCAACGCCGTGTACTCGCAGAAATCCCAGTTGGCGCTGGGCAGCATGCGCTACGACATCGAAGATACCGGTGGTATCGACCGCCTGTTCAAACTGATCGAGCAACGCGCCGGGCACTGGCTGGCAATGGAAGTGGAAGAAACCAAGATCCAGCTGACCAACGCCGAAAGCCGCCATGTGCCCATGGATCGTATCGAAAGCGGCCTGAGCGTGGATTTGAGCCGGGCAATGTTCGAGTCAGCCATCGATGCCCAGCTTGAGCGCGTGCGTGACAGCGTGAGCAAACTGTTGAGCGATGCAGGCGTGGGTGTCGAGCAAGTGAACACGGTGTTCTTCACCGGTGGTTCAAGCGGCATTCCGGCCCTGCGCAACAGCGTGTCTGCAATGCTGCCCAATGCCCGCCATGTGGAAGGCAATATCTTCGGCAGTATTGGTAGCGGCCTGGCGATCGAAGCGAAGAAAAGGTATGGGTAAAAAGTGAGCTGCAAGTTTTAAGCTTCAAGCTGCAAGAAAAAGCAGACGGTATACGCGCTGTGCTTTTACTTGCCGCTTAAAGCTTGCAGCTTGAAACTTCCCCTCCTACACCAACCCTTCCTTCTGCAACTCGCTCTTGAGATACGCATAGTAGATCGGCCCGGCCACCACGCCCGGCAGGCCGAAGGCTGCCTCGAAGAGAAGCATGGCCAGCAGCAGCTCCCACGACTTGGCATTGATCTGCCCGCCGACGATCCGCGCATTGAGGAAGTATTCGACCTTGTGGATCACGATCAGGTAGGTCAGCGCCGCGAAGGCCACCCAGATCGACACCGACATGCCGACGATGAAGATCAGGGTGTTGGACATCAGGTTACCCACTACCGGCAGCAGGCCGAGCAGGAAGGTCATGATGATCAGGGTCTTGGTCAATGGCAGGTGAATGCCCCACAACGGCAGGACAATCGCCAGGAATACCGACGTAAAGGCGGTGTTGAGCAGCGAGATCTTGATCTGGGCAAAGACGATATTGCGGAACGCACGGCTCAACAGGCTCAGCCGGTCGAACAGCGCAGCAGCCAGTGGCTTGCGGGTATGAACGTCCGAGATTCGCTGCAAGGCGATGATCGCGCCCAGCACCATGCCGATCAGCATGGTCACGAACATGTGGGCCGCGCCCTTGCCGATCATCTGCAACTCACCGATATGCTTTTGCAGCCATTGGCCCAGGGACACCTGAAACTCGGCTGCACTGGCCGGCAGGTAGGCATCAATGAAAGGCGGTAACTGCCCACGGGCGCGGTCCACCAGAACCATGAACTTGTCCAGTGACGCGCCGGGATTCTCGGCCTCATGCAATACAAAACTGATGGCACCGGCGAAAATCAGCGTCAGCAGACTGACAATGATGGTCCCCAGCAAGGCCACGGCAAGCCATCGGGCACGCTCACCGGAAATCAGGCGTTGCAGCCTTGGGGTCAGCATGTTGACCAATTCGTAGACCAGCAGACCTGCCAACAGACTTGGCAAAAGCTTGAAAGGCAAAATCAGCAGCAAACCGCCAAAAACCAGAATCCAGCTGGCCAATAACACCTGACGCAAAGAAAACGTTGGCATAAAGCCTCAACGGGCGGCCCAAAGAAGACGGCAGTCTGCCAGCGTTCAGAGCCGAGGACCAGTGATCCGAAGGTCAGAACAGCAATAGCACGCGCCTCGGCTCAATAGCTACGGTGCGAATCAGGCCCAAGCGCTTTATTTCCCGCACCTGGGCCAATATTCAGGCCAGTGAGCCCATCACCGGAAAATTATTTCTTCTTGAGACAATCACTCATGAAGCTCTTGCGAGCATCGCCCTTGAGGGCTTGAGTGGTAGCGGTCGCATTGCAGGTCTTCATTTTTTCCTGCTGGGTTTGCGCCGGAGCCGGTGCAGCCTTCAGGCATGTGCTCATGAATGCCTTACGTTCATCGCCCTTGAGCGACTTGGCAGTGGCATCCGCGTTACAGGAGGTCATCTTGTTCTGCTGCGCCGTGGCAGCAAAGCCTTGGGCGGATACCATCAGACCAACGAGCAACAAAGAAATACCGAGCGTCTTCATCAGGTCAACTCTCCAGAACGACCGTACCGATCAGCGCGGTCTCAAAAGAGTGTAGTCAAAGATGTTGCGATATATGTCGAGCCAAGACACCTTGTCAGGCGGATAATCACCTCTCGCTTTTTATCGGTTACCTCATGCAATACGCATTTCCTCTGCTGACCATCCTGATCTGGGCAGCCAATACCGTCATTACCAAGGCTGCATCGGAAGTGATCTTCCCCGCCGAGATCGGTTTCTATCGCTGGCTACTGGCAGGCCTCCTGTTCACACCGTTCATGCTCAGACCAGTGTGGAAGAACCGGGCGTTCATCAAACCGGTGCTGGGCAAGATCGTCGTATTGGGCGTGCTGGGCATGGCGGTGTACCAGAGCCTGGCGTATTTCGCCGCCAGCATGACCACGGCCACCAACATGGGGATCATTCAATCCCTGGTGCCCATGATGGCGCTGGGGCTTTCAATTGCCTGCCTGGGTAATCGACTGACTTTCGGCGCCTTGTTCGGGGCCGTATTGTCTTTTGCCGGTGTAGTCGTGGTGGTGTCGGCCGGCAATCTGGCCGGGCTCATCGAGCAGGGCATCAATCGTGGGGATGCGATGGTTCTGGTCGCCGCAGCAGCCTATGCCGTCTACAGCACCCTGCTGAAAAAGTGGCAGTTGTGCCTGCCGCCCTTGCAGTTGCTGTACCTGCAAATACTGATTGCGATCATTGTGCTGTTTCCGCTGTTCATTCTCTCGCCCCGGACAGGCCTGAACATGAGCAACATCCCCATGGTCCTGTATGCGGCCATTCCGACTTCTATGCTCGCGCCATGGTTGTGGATGACCGCCATCATGCGTCTGGGACCAAGCCGCACAACGCTGTTCTTCAACCTGATGCCCATTGCGACTGCCCTGATCGCGGCAGCCTTTCTGGGCGAGCAACTGGCGCTTTATCACCTGGCCGGTGGAGCATTGACCTTGTGCGGAGTCATCCTGGCAGAGCGCTGGAAAACCCCGATGCGGCAGACCGCTTAAAGCCCAGCGGCCTTGAGACGTGCCGCATGGTCAAGGAAGAGCTTTACGGGGTTCGCGCCCTTGCCCACAAGGCCAAAGGTCTGGTTGACGATATCGAAGTGATCGAGCGGGAAGTCATCGCCGATCACAGTCCCCAGATGCGAGCTGAAACGCCCGACCATGCCGTCGCACTGGCCTTTTTCCTTGACGAAGGTGCGGGCGAAAATACGACAGGTCACGTTGGTCCCGTCGATCAGGTTACGTCCTCGATTGGTAATCCCCGGCTTCAGAATCCCGGACCAGGAGTAATAGCGAACGCCATTGACCAGTTCCTCGCCTTGCCCACCCCAGGTTTGCGGCAACCCTTGAGGGTACTGCCTGTTAAACAGCGCAACCCCGGTCGTGGTCAGCGACTGGTGGGAAGCCGAGATATTCATCGGCAACTTGGGTCCGCGATACCCGGTCTCAAACGTCGTGATCGTCCAGGACAGCAAACCGATCACCGCATTGACGACACGCCCACCCGCACTGCCAACCGGAAAAGTACGCTCCAGATAATCCGCCAGCTCTGAGCCCTGATTGGGACCGGCCACTGACGTCACCGAGGCCACCAGTTCAGGACGTTTGGCGGCGACATAACGAACAGTCAACGCGCCCTGGCTATGGCCGATCAGGTTGACCTTGGCTGCGCCGGTTTCACGGACGGTCTTCTCAATGATCTTGAGCAGTTGCTCTCCCCGTATCTCGGTTGAGTTGACCCCGGAAACCATCACCGGAATCACCGTCGCCCCACCCCGCTCCAGTGCCTTGATGATGCCGAACCAATAGGGATAAACCAGCAAACGCACAAACCCCAAGAGACCGGGCACCAGCAATAACGGATATCGCGTAGCTTGTTCTTGCGCCATGTGTCCTCTCCGACGTTAGCCAATAGCTAGAACCTTAGCGGTGTTTGGCAGCAAGACAGATATATATGACAAACACGTGTACTGCCTTATTGCCATCCATTATCGAACTCTCACGCACCTTCCCCTCTCCAAAGCACATCGGGCCAAGACCGGCTCTGTCATGCGGAGAGACAATGATGTACAAGAAAATCCTGGCGGCTACCTGTGTATTGGGGACATTGGCGGGTTGCGGTACGGCAACCGTACAGAATCCGGTGGACTTCGTGACCTATCGCAACGAGCCACTGGTCAAGCAGGTCGAAAACGGCATGACTCGACAGCAAGTGCTGACCATCGGCGGCGAACCATCGTCCACAGTGGACCGCAAGGTCAGCCCAGGAACCTGCAATAACTACGTGATGACCAAAGATGGCCACAAACAGGTCTACCACGTCAGCTTCAACGGCGACGGCCGTGTTACCAACAAAGGCTTCATGACCTGCGAACAGCGCGAAGCGAACGAACGCGCCCTGTAAGGCTGATGCCGAACAGTTAAGGTCATAACTCACTTTGTGGGAGGCAGCCTGGCGACTTCAGCGTACCGACGCAGAATATCTGCCGGTTTTCAGGCCTTTTTCGCCAGCAAGCTGCTTCCTACAAGTATCTCGTTGCATCAAGCACCGGGCTTTTCACCACTCCCAGTCTCTTTCCATGAACTCGGCTGTGGGTGGCAGGACCGAGTGCAGGAATTGCAGGAATTTCTCGAATAAATCTTTGTCGGGAAAGCGAAATTCAAATCCCACCGTGATGTCTGTTCGGTGAGTGATGATCATGGAACGCTTGCGATCCACCGTGACAAAGTTGTACTCGTTCCAGGGCAAGCTCTGTTCGTTATTGATTTTATTCTCCCAATTCAGCAAAGAGCGTGCAGCCCCGATTGAAATGGCGGCGGGGCCGACCAGAAAGAGCAGGGAGCCTGTGACGAGGGCCACGCCGAGAAATAGCAGGATGGTGAAAATGGCGATGCCTTTGAAGAGCGGGCCTGCGAAGCTTGGGTAGTAGTCGTAATATTCAAGCAGTGCTTTTTGTGAGGTGACACTGTAGTTGAATATGGTTTTTTGTCTGAAGATGAGTATATAAAAAAACACATTACAGTATAGAAATATAGCGCCGACCATTAGTTCGGGCACATGAATTTGACTTTTCCACCAAGTCAAAAAAGTAAGTAAAAGCCCCCATGCCGTACCAGCGCAAAAAATAAGCACCTGGCCTTCCATTATGTCTTTTGGAGTGCCGCTTATAGTCTTTATGGACCCGTCAAATATTTTTTCGCAGTCTTTCAACTCATCAAAATGATAAGCAGCATTTTGTTTTTCGGTATCATTCAGAGACTCGTCACTGAGCGAAGCTTTTTTCTCGTTGTGCATATCGCCTACTTATTCCGGGGTTGCAAGTGTCAGGGATTGGCTGCGGTGCTCAGCACTTATCAAAAGATGGGGTGTGGTTAATCCATCTGCTGTGCCATTCCCATTCTTGTCGAGCTCTATCTGATAAAGGTAACCTCGCTCCTCTTTTCCAGGACTGACCACATCACTGGGGTACCATATCTGCAGTTCGATATAGTCAGCACTCCTGTCAAGCGGTACCCAGACCTGCCAGACAACATCCTCGTTCTCGGGCATGATCGGAAAATGCAGTTCTGGTGGGCCGAAGGGTGGGCGCTCGTTGCTGACTTTTGTGAATTTTCTAATATGCGTGTACTGTCCGCGCTCTTCAAAGATAGTCTTTATAGAAGACTCGATCTTGGTGACAAGCAGAATACCCAGAGGACGTTTGCTACTGATAATGTTGAGCTGAATGCACTTTCCACGTACGGCATTGGGGAGTTGAATCTGAACCCATGCGCCATTTGGCACGGCCACTTCCATGTAGTCGCCTTTGCCCAGATAACGTTGCTCATAAACAACCGTGCTTTTGACAAACACTTGAGGGCTTAGCTGGATTTCCAATAGAGAGCGCTTTTCCTCGATGCGTCCTTCAGGATTATCTGCATGGCGAAACTCTATGGAGCGTGACCAGCAGCACTTTTTCAACCACCAACCAATACTGTCTTTCTTGAAATAGTTCAAGGCCAGGCACGCGAGTAAATAAATTGCGCCCACGACAAAAAGCCCCACCGCAAACCATGGATTCATTACAAAGAATTTTACTTTGCTGAATATGTTTAAACCCGACAATACGTACAGTGCACCGCCAAAGCCTGTGCCAAGTACAGCAAACTTCTTTATTGTTATTGCCATCCGCTCTTCTGAAGTTTTAGCGCTGTCGTGATCGTCGAGCAGATCCACAAACTCCAACACCGCCGCTACCACCGCAAACGCTCCCAAAGCCACCACCGTGCTCCTGAACCCGCGAATCGCATCTCCCCAAGCGTTGTTTCCCTGAGCTTTCCAGTAGGCGGAAGAGCGATCCAGAATGCCTATGCTTTTGCCGTCGATCAGCACCGGCGTCGCATTCTTGATCACCGCCCACGGCGCTTCGACAAAAACAGCCATCAACAGATTGAAGCTGTAACCCAGGCTGTAACCGACCTTGACGATATCCTTGCCGCTGAAGTCGCCATCGCGGGTCAGGTCTTCATAGAGGAATGCGGTGTTGATGAAGTTGAGCAGGATGACGCCCCAGGTGATCCCGGCTCCGAAACCACCTAAACGCTCGCTCCAGGCTTTGGCGCGGGTATGCCAGTCCTTGGCGACGTCCAGGCCGGACTTGAAGAAGGCGCGGATTTCGTCCTGCAGCAGTTGGGCGTACTGGTTGTTCTGAAAGTCCAGCAGGCCCGGGATTTTCAGTTCGTGCAGGCGCAACGCTTCCAGTTGTGATTGCAGCAGGCGGACCAGGTTTCGGCGTTCGCGAGGATGGTGCGGGTAGAGCCAGTTAAAGCGGGTGTCGTCGATCTGTTTGGTGAGCAGCCACCATTCGCGTTTCCACTGCTTGAGTCGGGAGGCGATTTGTTCGTTGATGCGGATCATTTCCGGCGTATTGGCCAGAATCTGGCCAATCATGAAGTTGCGGATCAAGGCCGCGAGGTTCTGGCCCTTGCCCAGCGCCAGACGGCTGTCGACCGGCACCCAGGCCAGCAGCATGTTTTCGGATATCGTTTTGCCTGCCCCGCTCGCCAGTTCGCGCAGGGCCTTGAAGGTGTCCTGCACCGGCTGTTTCAGCTTTTTCATCCAGGCCGCGTCGGCGAAACCCTGATGGTTGAGCGCGGCGTTGAGTTCGCCAGCGCGGGTGGCCAGGTTGGTGAAGTCGCCAATGCCGTTGAGCAGGGCGTTGGCTTCCTGATGCAGGGCTTCCTTGAGGGCGGGAGAGAATCCATAACGCATGGTCCCGAACAGGCTACCGCCTCTGGCTTCCTGCTTGGCCAGCCAGGCACTGGCCTGTTGATCCTGGCCATAGACCATCAGCAAGTCGGTCATGACGGTTTGCAGGTACAGCAGGGTTTTCGGGTTGGCTGTGTCGATGAACAGCCTGAGCGAGAGCTGACGCAAGGTGTAGCTGCGGGTCTTGAGTCGTGGCAGTGGGCTCCACTAGCCACGGGCGGGCAAGGGCTTGAGCTGTGCGGGTTCGACATCGTAGCGCGAACGGTCCAGGGCATAACGCACCGGGACAATCGCGATGTCCGCCGTCTTGAGCGAACAGGCACAGGTGGCAGAAGACGGAGACTTGTCGAAGCGCGCCCCACGCCGTTCTTGCAGGGTGCCGTGTTTCTTAGTCATGGGACGCACCGTTGCGTGCGTCTTCAGCGGATACCTGGAGGTGAAGAGTGATGAAGCGAGGAGCCTGGTAAACGAGCATGAACATCCCTTGTTCCCTGATGGTTGCCGAGCGACTTCGCTCGGACGTGGGAACGGTCTGTATCAAGAGTCATGCCTGTTAATTTTTCTAAATATAAATCAATAGTTTAAATTTAAAACCCATAAAAACTGGTTATTTTTCATACAAAACTCCCGAAAAAGTGCGCAAGCCCGTGCGCACCTGCGCAATATCTTGCGCAGCTGGTCGAAAAGCCCTGTTCATAAGGCTTGGCGGCGGTTACAGGGGTGTTTTATCAAGGATGGGGTGCGCAGATATTTGCGCATCAAGGCTTAATGCCTGCGCTCATCAAAAAGCTCGATGCCTGGAGCATCGAGCTTTTTGAGCGTGCGTTAGAAAACCAGCTTGAACAGCGCAATGACCACGATCAAACCAATCAGGAAAATGATGCCGACGGTGCCACCCAAAAACTTGAGCATTTGGTATCTCCATAAATGAATGCCTCAAATTAGGGACCTCGGTGTTCGGCAGTCGTTTCTTATATTTTTTACATATCAGGCCAACGGCGGGTTATCCAAAATCCGATAAAACTTTCTCCGCATTCATTACTCACACCTATTGATGATCTCGCCGAGCCCTTCACCAAGAGCGGGACGCATACCTGATGAACCATGGAGATAAATCATGATTTCTGCACCCCAGCTATCCGATGTCAGCAGCCTGCGTGAACGTGCCCGCCACAACGTTGAGAACGGTGCCGTCACCGAAGGGTATAGCGCGGACCGGGAAACCATCCTGCGTTTGCTCAATGAGTCGCTAGCGACCGAGCTGGTCTGCGTACTGCGCTACAAACGTCACTACTTCATGGCGAACGGGCTGAAGGCGAGCCTGGCGGCAGACGAGTTTCTGGAGCATGCGCAGCAGGAAGCCGAGCACGCCGACAAACTGGCTGAGCGTATTGTGCAGCTGGGCGGCGAGCCGGAGTTCAACCCGGACACCCTGTCGAAGAACTCTCATGCCCAATACGTTGCAGGCAAGACCCTCAAGGAAATGGTCTATGAGGATCTGGTTGCCGAGCGCATTGCCATCGACAGCTACCGTGAAATCATTCAATACATCGGCGAATCGGACCCGACTACCCGTCGCATCTTCGAAGACATCCTGGCCCAGGAAGAAGAGCATGCGGATGACATGGCCGATATCCTGAACGACCTGTAAATCTTCAAAACACCGTCGCGAGCAAGTTCCCTCCCACGATCTGTGGGAGGGAGCTTGCTCGCGACAGGTCAGGTGAAGTATCAGTTTCACTTCACGGTCTTGGGTGCCTTGCCCGCCCTCATCTGCTCCAGCAATGGCCCGCACTGATTCGGTGTGCTGTCGCCAGTGGCGACCAGTGCCAGCAGCCCCGCCGCAGGACCGACCGTAGCGCCCAGCAACACCATGCCCGCTCCGCGCAACAGCAATGGGCCTGATTGCACGCCGGCATTGGGGCTGGCGAACGGGCCATTCACATAGAGTGGCGAACGCAGCGAGAACACCCTGAAGCCCTTGGACTCGGGGTTGATCTTCAGGTCCAGTTGTTCGGTCTTGAAGTTTGCGGTGCCGTCGATGTAGATGATTGCGTTCTCGGTATCGAACACGAACAGGCGGCTGGTGGCCAGACCGTCCTTGATGCCGAAGTCTGACGCGGCGCA
This sequence comes from Pseudomonas serbiensis, assembly GCF_030580745.1. Lineage (NCBI taxonomy): Bacteria > Pseudomonadati > Pseudomonadota > Gammaproteobacteria > Pseudomonadales > Pseudomonadaceae > Pseudomonas > Pseudomonas serbiensis. Next base: position 226,215 of record NZ_JAUQOO010000006.1, on the reverse strand, counting down.
GTTGATCTTCACGTCCTTGTCGCCGAACAGTTTGCCGACCACGTAGTTACCTACATTGAGCCCCGCGATTTCCATCAGGCCCTGGCTGATGGCTCCGTCGTTGACCAACATCTTCAAGTCGCCATTGGCCGTGCCCAACAGAGCCGCAACCGAGTTGCCACGGCCGCTGATATCGGCATCACCATTGAGCTCGCCGAAGCTGGTTTTCATGGGCTCGAAAGTCGGAAACAACTGCTTGAGCTTGAAGTTACGCGCCGACAGCCTGGCCCGGCCCTGCAACGGCTGGGTGCGGCCATCAAGACGGATTTCGGCATCCAGCTTGCCACCCGCCACACCAAAGCGCAGCGGCTGAAGGCTCAACTGGCCGTCATTGAGTAACAGATGCGTATACAGGTCTGTAAAGGGCAAGTCCGGGCTCTGTACGATGCGCTTGCCGGTGAACTCCACATCGGCATCCATCGCCCGCCAGCGGTCGGTCTGAAACTCTTCCACGGGCAGGACCTTGCCCTTGGGCTGTTTGCTCTCGCCACCGCGTTTTTTCTGCGCGGCATTGGAGTCAGCGCCAATCAGAGGCGCAAGGTCGCTGAACAGCAACTGGTTGGAAACCAATACCCCACTGAGCCTGGGCCGTGGCTGACTGGCCACAAAACTCAGGTCGCCATGAATATCGCTGCTGCCGATCTTGCCGTTGAAGCCTTCGTAGCGGAAATTCGCTCCGGCAGCGTCGTGCAGTTTGGCGATCAAACGGCCATCCGTGGAATAGGGTGGAGAGTCCGGCAAGGCAACACCGGTCAATGGATAGAGGTGGCTCAGGCTTGTGCCGGACAGTTTCAGACGCAGGTCAAGCGCGCCAAGATTCTGTGGATCGGTCAGGGTGCCGGCAATTGCAATCTGCGTATCGCCGATCTTCAAGTCAGCCTGCACCGGGAAAGGTTGCGTGGCGTCCTTCAAGGCCAGCAAACCGCCGACCTTGCCCGTACCGCTCAACTTCTGCTCGTGATACTGCCCCTTGACCGACAGACCAAAGGCATAATCCTGCGGGACAGCACCCTTCTCCTGAGCCTTCTTCACCTCTTTGCTGCCGACGATGTCACCGAAAGGGATCGGCTTGCCCAGCATGTCGATCACCAGATCCAGCTGGGTCTTCAAGGTCTGGTCATTGAAGCTGACCAGCCCTTTGTCGAACTTGATCGCGCCGATATCCAGTACCCAGCTGGAGGGCTCAGCATCGGGGTCGGACTTGGGCAGATCGAATACCCAGTTGGCGCGACCATCGGCCAGACGCTCAAGCTTCGCTTCGGGACCGGTCAGGTCGATACGCGGAATCACAACCTCCTGCACCAGCAAAGGCAGCAGGGCAAGACGAAACTCGACTTGCTTGAGCGTGACCATGTGCGGGGTTTTCGACCACTCGGGGTTGCCCAGGCTCAAGTCCTGAGCCACGAAATGCGGCCATGGAATCCAGGCGCGCCAGCCACCGGACTCCGGCTCTCGCTGCCAGAGGACAGCAAGATCCCCGTTGATGGCGAACGGTCGATGCAGCGCTTCGCTGACTTTTTCGTTGAGTGTTGGCTTGATGCGGTTCCAATCGAAGGTGGCGATCACAATGACCAGTACGGCAAGCACCAATAACAACGTGGCACCTGTCCAGGCGAAAATCTTGCGGCTGCGCGTCATTGCACGACACTCCAAAAACCAGCGCCCCGGCCATGGTGCGCTGAATACGACATGTTCCTTCGACTGACAAAAGCGCCGAGGGTTTGCTCTGATAGGTAAATGGCCCAACAGGTTCCATTAAAGAAAAAGGTAGCTGCCTCGTACCATCCCATCAAAAGCCTTTCGACGCATGCAAAGCTCATTTGCTAGAGTGCAGCACAGTCTAACCGCAGAAATGTTTACCTCATGCTGCCCCGCGCCGAACAGAAACAACTGACCCGAAGAGCCTTGCTGGACGCCGCACACCAGTTGATGGAAAGCGGGCGCGGTTTCGCCAGTCTGAGCCTGCGGGAAGTCGCGCGCACGGCAGGCATCGTGCCGACCGGTTTCTATCGTCATTTCGAAGACATGGACCAGTTGGGGTTGGCGCTGGTCAGTGAAGTGGGCCAGACCTTTCGTGAAACCATTCGCTTGGTGCGCCATAACGAACTGGTCATGGGCGGTCTGATTCATGCGTCGGTGCAGATCTTTCTCGATCAGGTGGCGGCCAACCGTTCACAGTTCCTGTTTCTGGCCCGCGAGCAATATGGCGGCTCCCTCAAGGTGCGTCAGGCTCTGGGTGCCTTGCGCGAAGGCATCAGCGCCGACCTGACGACCGATCTGGCAAAAATGCCCAAGTGGAAGCACCTCGATGTCAAAGCTCTATCGGTGATCGCCGACCTGGTTGTCAAAAGCGTATTCGCCATGCTGCCAGAGCTGATCGACCCGCCTTCGGCCACGCTCGCGGCCCACCTCACGCCCCAGGCCAAGATTACCCAGCAACTGCGATTCATCTTCATGGGCGCCAAGCACTGGAAAGGCCTTGGCAGCCATGACTGATGTTTCCGTCAGAAAAATCGCACCAGCGTGATACACAAACAAACCGCCGCACCATAATTGCGCACTTAATTGACGCTTTTCTGGTCAGCCCTCCAATAGCTCCCGTCTTTTTTCGATTTCTGCACTGTTGGCAAGCCCCTTGCTCTGATTTGAAGCATCGCAATTAGCTGGAAGCTTTCTGATGCTGGTGATTCATAAACGAATCGAGCCCCAACCCGAATGGGCCGCAGAACTGCATTTGAATTTCGAGGCACGTAGCAAAAGTCGCCTGCGCTGCTTCAGTGCCGAGAACGAAGACGTAGGATTATTCTTGCAACGCGGACAGCCGCCTCTTCATGACGGCGAATTCCTGCAAGCCGAAGATGGTCGCATCGTGCGTGTCTGCGCACGCCCGGAGCAGTTGTTGCACGTCACCTGCAACAGCACCTTTGAACTGACCCGCGCGGCCTATCACCTGGGCAACCGCCACGTTGCTCTGCAAGTGGGCGACGGCTGGCTGCGCCTGCTCGACGACTACGTGCTCAAGGCCATGCTCGACCAGCTCGGAGCAACGACAGAAACCATCGAGGCGCCCTTCCAGCCGGAGCACGGAGCTTATGGAGGCGGTCATCACCATTCACGCGCCGGTGAAGAAGACTTCAATTACGCGCCGCGCCTGCACCAGTTCGGCGTGCGCAAGTGAACCGCGCCTGGGCGCTTTTGCGTCTGGCCAGCCCTCAGCTTCCGATTGGCGGCTACAGCTATTCGCAAGGGCTGGAAATGGCCGTGGAGCAATCCATCGTGGTCGATCCGCAAACCGCTGCCCGCTGGATCGGCGATCAGTTGCTGTTCAACCTCGCCCGCTTCGAGGCTCCCTTGATGCTCGCCCACTGTACGGCGGCCGCCGAGGAAGATTGGGGCCAGTTGCTGCAACTGAGCGAACAGCATCGCGCCAGCCGGGAAACCCGTGAGCTGCATCTGGAAAGCCGTCAGATGGGCTACTCCCTGCAACAGTTGCTCAACGGGCTGCCGGAGCTGGATCGCCCTGCCCGCCGTTTTCTGGAACAGACCGGCGAACCGCATCTGGCCCTCGGCTGGGCGCTCGCGGCACGGGCCTGGCAGATCAACCCACAGGACGCGCTGGCAGCCTGGCTGTGGAGCTGGCTGGAAAACCAGCTGGCGGTACTGATGAAAACCTTGCCACTGGGCCAGCAAGCCGCACAACGCCTGACCAGTGAACTGCTGCCCTTGTTGCAGCAGGCCCAACAAAACGCCACGGCTCAAGACATCCAGCACATCGGCAGCGCCGCCTTCGGCCTGTCACTGGCGAGCATGGCCCATGAACGTCAATACAGCCGGTTGTTCCGGTCCTAGCATCCATGGAGAACTCAATGAACAGCCAACCTCTGCGTGTCGGTATCGGTGGCCCGGTCGGTTCCGGCAAGACCGCACTGACTCTGGCTCTGTGCCTTGCCTTGCGTGAGCGCTACAACCTGGCAGTCGTGACCAACGACATCTATACCCGTGAAGATGCCGACTTTCTGGTGCGTAACGAAGCTCTGGCCCCGGAACGCATCATTGGCGTGGAAACCGGCGGCTGCCCGCACACGGCGATTCGCGAAGACGCCTCCATCAACCTGGAAGCCGTTGACCAGCTCAACCGCCGCTTCGAGGGGCTGGACCTGATCATTGTCGAGTCCGGTGGCGACAACCTGTCGGCGACCTTCAGCCCGGAGCTGTCGGACCTGACGATTTATGTGATCGACGTTTCGGCTGGCGACAAGCTGCCGCGCAAGGGTGGCCCCGGCATCTGCAAATCCGACCTGCTGGTGATCAACAAGATCGACCTGGCACCACTGGTGGGTGCCTCGCTGGAAATGATGGATCGCGATACCAGGAAGATGCGTGGCGATAAGCCTTTCGTGTTCAGCAATCAGAAAACCGGCCAGGGTCTGGAAGAGATCATTGCCATTATCGAGCGCCAGGGTCTGCTGACGATCAACGCCTGAATTCAAACCTCCAAGGAAACCTGTTCATGAACTACAAAAAAGCCCTCGGTGCCCTCGCCTTGCTGCTAACCCCGACCCTCGCTCTGGCGCACCCAGGCCATGGCGATAACGGCCTGATCGCGGGCCTCGGCCATCCGGTCGGTGGCCTGGATCACCTGCTGGCCATGCTGGCGGTCGGTTTGTGGGCCGCGCAACAACAAGGCGCCGCCCGCTGGGCACTGCCTTGCACCTTCGTGGGCACCATGCTGATCGGTGGCCTGCTGGGCTTCGCTGGCCTGGAACTGCCTGCGCTGGAAAGCGGCATCTCGGCTTCAGTACTGGCGCTGGGCCTGGCCGTAGCGCTGGCTGTACGTCCGCCGCTGGCCCTGGCCGTTGTGGCCACGGCAGTGTTTGCGATGTTCCATGGCGTGGCCCATGGTCTTGAGCTGCCGGACATGTCTAGCCCATGGGCTTATGCGGCCGGTTTCGTGGTAGCAACGGCTGCATTGCATGCGGCTGGCTATGCAGTGGTGCGCGTACTGCCTCGGGCTGCTGCGCCGCTGGTAAGGATTGCAGGTGCGGCTTCGGCGGCAACCGGTGTCTGGTTGCTGGCAGGCTGACAGGGGTTCTGTGGGAGCGAATTCATTCGCGAAAGGACAATTCGCGAATAAATTCGCTCCTACATCAATGCACCGTTAGCATGACGACTTGTTTTCTGTGGAAACGGTCATGCCTGATATCCAGCGACTTGTGCTGCCCAATGGCTTGAACGTGGTGCTGTGTCATGCGCCACGGCTCAAGCGTTGTGCGGCGTCGCTTCGGGTTGCGGCCGGTAGCCATGATGTTCCCCAGGCGTGGCCTGGGCTGGCGCACTTTCTGGAGCATCTGTTTTTTCTGGGCACCGAGCGATTCGCTGCCGATCAGAACCTCATGGCATTCGTGCAGCGCCATGGCGGGCAGATCAATGCCAGCACTCGCGAACGCACCACTGACTTCTTCTTTGAACTGCCCCCAACAGCATTCGCCCAAGGTCTGGAACGTCTTTGCGATATGCTCGCTCACCCGCGTATGGCCATGCCCGATCAGTTGCGCGAGCGTGAGGTGCTGCATGCCGAGTTCATCGCCTGGGTTCAGGATGCCAAGGCCCGTCAGCAGATCCACCTGCTGGAGCCCATCAACCCGCAGCACCCGCTGCGTGGTTTTCATGCAGGCAATCGTTACAGCCTTTCAGTGCCCAACCCGGCCTTTCAGCAGGCGCTTCAGGGGTTTTATCAGTGTTTCTATCAAGCCGGGCAGATGACCTTATGCCTGAGCGGCCCTCAATCGCTGGCTGAACTGACGGCACTGGCAACAGAGCACGGCGCAAGCTTTCGGGCAGGTCGCAAAGTCATGCAGCAAAAGCCGCCGCCCTTGATCGACAAACAACCTGATTGTCAGGCGCCAAGCGTGCATCTGCTGTTTGCCTGCGAAGGCTTACCCGAACATGCAGAAGAGGCTGTCGCATTTTTCTGCCACTGGCTGATGGCGCCACAAACTGGCGGGCTGGTTGCCGAGCTGGCCGGGCAAGGACTTATCGAGTCGCTCAAGGCTGCGCCTCTTTATCAGTTCGCGGGGCAATTGCTGCTCGATATCGACTGCACGGGAGCAGATCCTCATTCGTCCAGCACGATAGCCACGCTGTTTTTCGACTGGCTTGCCTTCTTCAAGGTCCACGGGCCTGCCTTGGCTGATGAATACCGCAACCTGCAACAACGGCGTCTGCAAACCTGTGGTGCGCTGGATCTGGCGCATCATTTCTGCCGCAATGCGCCCGGGCAAGACCTCCTGGCACTGAACGCCGTGCTCGATCAGTTAACGCCGGAAACCCTACTCACTGCGCGACCTGTGGATAACCAGCCCTGTGGACAAGTCGAGTGGTGCCTGCCTTCAAGCAACCCTTTCCTGCTGCCCGTAAGCACTGGCAGCGGTGAAGCGGCATTTTTTCTGCGATGGCAATTGCAGACAGCTCAGCCCCAATTGTGGCGAATACTCAATGGCGGCCTGCAGAACCTGATCGAACAAGCCAGGCAAGCCGGTGTGGCACTGTCTTTCAGCGCTTACGGCAATTACTGGGAACTCAAACTGACCGGTATTCATGAACCGATGGCGGCCATCGTCGAGCACGCCCGGCAGTTATTGCAGCACACGGCCCCACGCCATGTTCAGGCGACTAGTGAGCCCGCGCTGATTCCGATTCGTCAGCTACTCAAAGTGCTTCCCGATCATTTCCTGAATAAGGCTCGGGGGCAAATCAGCGATGATATTCAAGCGGTCTGGGCCAGTTCACGCTGGATCAGCTTTGCCAGCGGCCTGCCAGCACACAGCCAGTCGCTTTTAAATGCGGCCTTGCTGAATATGCCCGGCACCGCGGATGAGCCATTGCCTGACGCGCCGTCGGCCACACCCGGCAAGCGCTGGCAAACGCAATCATCTGGCTCATCGGAAGACGCGGTACTGGTGTTCTGCACCGCACCCGGCTTATCCACCGAAGATGACGCCGTGTGGCGCATGCTCGCACACTTGATACAGGCACCTTTCTATCAACGCCTGCGGGTCGACCTGCAACTGGGTTATGCGGTCTTCAGCGGGCTACGCCAGATTGCGGGGCGCAGCGGACTGCTGTTCGGGGTTCAATCACCGACATGCAGCGCCGGGCAACTTGTTCAGCACATCGAGACACTCATCAATGCGCTGCCAAGCCTGATCCAGAACGCCGATATTCCAGCGCTGCGTCAGACTCTGGCCGAGCAGTTCGATATGACGGCAATGCCTCATGAACAAACAGCAGAGTTGCTCTGGCAGGCCCGCCTTGCCGGACGTGATGGCGACTGCCTTGAAGCCTTGCGGAAAACGCTGTTACATCTGGAAAAACACTCGTTACTCACTGCCGCCGATCAGTTGAAGGATGCCCGCGCAGGGTGGCTCATCCTGTCCAACCGCCCGGTTCCTGAGGCCTGGCCGGGTAACAGCACTTCATGACAGGCATCTTTCATGTAATTCCCGCCCTGCCAAATGGCTAAATTGAGTAAGATAGCTTCCTAAGCATCTGAACGTATGCACATGCGAACGCACTAAGATGTAGTCACCAACCGCTGCAATCATTCTGAAGGAGCTCTCCCATGTGGACCAAACCTGCTTACACTGATCTGCGTATCGGCTTTGAAGTCACCATGTACTTCGCAAGCCGTTGATAGTCATGCGGTGCAAAGCCTCGGTTCGCCGGGGCTTTTTTTATTGGCCGGGCCATTTTTATTTCAGCGTTTCAGGTCACGCGGTATGGAGCTGATATGTACATCCAGATTCTAGGTTCAGCTGCTGGCGGTGGTTTCCCCCAGTGGAACTGCAATTGCGTCAATTGCGCAGGTTTTCGTGATGGCAGCCTTAACGCCAAGGCGCGCACCCAATCTTCCATCGCGGTCTCCGACGATGGCGTCAACTGGGTCCTGTGCAACGCATCGCCGGACATTCGGGCACAACTTCAAGGTTTCGCGCCGATGCAACCGGGCCGGGCACTGCGCGATACCGGCATCAGCGCCATCGTGTTGATGGACAGCCAGATCGATCACACGACCGGCCTGCTCAGCCTGCGCGAAGGTTGTCCGCATCAGGTCTGGTGTACCGATATGGTCCATGAAGACCTGAGCACCGGCTTCCCGCTATTTGAAATGCTCAAGCACTGGAATGGCGGCCTGACCTGGAACCGTATCGAGTTGCAAGGCAGCTTCGTCATTCCGGCCTGCCCGAACCTGCGTTTCACGCCGTTCCCGCTGCGCAGCGCTGCACCGCCGTACTCGCCGCACCGCTTCGACCCGCATCCTGGCGACAACATCGGCCTGATCGTCGAAGACCTGAGGACCAGCGGCAAACTGTTCTACGCACCCGGTCTGGGCAAGGTCGATGAGTCGCTGCTGGAAAAGATGCACGCGGCCGATTGCCTGCTGGTAGACGGTACATTGTGGGACGACGATGAAATGCAGCGCCGCGGCGTCGGCACCCGTACCGGCCGGGAAATGGGCCATCTGGCCCAGAACGGTCCCGGCGGCATGCTGGAAGTACTTGAAGGTTTTCCCGGCCAGCGAAAGGTGCTTATCCACATCAACAACACCAACCCAATCCTCGACGAAGACTCACCGGAACGCGCCGAACTGGTTCGCCGCAATGTCGAAGTAGCCTATGACGGCATGAGTATCGAACTTTAGGAGCCAAGATGAGCGAAGCTGCGCTGTCCCGTGCCGAATTTGAACAAGCCCTGCGCGCCAAAGGCGCCTACTACCATATTCATCACCCGTTCCACGTGGCGATGTATGAAGGCCGGGCGACTCGCGAACAGATTCAGGGCTGGGTCGCCAACCGCTTCTACTATCAGGTGAATATCCCGCTCAAGGATGCCGCGATTCTGGCCAACTGCCCGGACCGCGAGATCCGCCGCGAGTGGATTCAGCGCCTGCTCGACCACGACGGCGCGCCCGGTGAAGATGGCGGTATCGAAGCCTGGCTGCGTCTGGGCGAGGCCGTGGGGCTGGACCCGGACCAGTTGCGCTCGCAGGAGCTGGTGCTGCCGGGGGTTCGCTTCGCGGTGGATGCCTACGTGAACTTCGCCCGCCGCGCCAATTGGCAGGAAGCGGCCAGCAGTTCATTGACCGAACTTTTCGCGCCGCAGATCCACCAGTCGCGCCTGGACACCTGGCCGCAGCATTATCCGTGGATCGATCCGGCAGGCTATGAGTACTTTCGCACTCGCCTCGGTCAGGCACGTCGCGATGTGGAACATGGATTGGCGATTACACTTGAGTACTACACCACCCATGAAGGCCAGCAACGCATGCTGGAAATTCTACAGTTCAAACTCGACATTTTGTGGAGCATGCTGGACGCCATGAGCATGGCGTACGAGTTGCACCGCCCGCCTTATCACAGCGTCACCAACAAGAACGTATGGCATAAGGGAATCAGCCTATGAGATTCGATCGAGAATTAGTCCCCACCTGGCGTCAGGGTTATCGCTTCCAGTACGAAGAGGCGCAGAAGTGCCATGTGCTGCTGTATCCCGAAGGCATGATCCAGTTGAATGAAAGTGCGGGCTTGATAGGCGCTTTGGTGGACGGGCAGCGCAATGTGGCGCAGATCATCGCATCGCTGCAGGAACGCTTCCCGAACATTCCAGAGCTGGGCACCGATGTCGAAGACTTCATGAGCGTCGCTCATAAAGAAAGTTGGATCGACCTTGGCTGAGACAGAACAGAGCGTGATCATTCCGCCAACGCCACCTGTCGGGCTACCGCTGTGGCTGCTGGCGGAGTTGACCTATCGCTGCCCGTTGCAATGCCCGTATTGCTCCAACCCGCTGGATTTTGCCAAACAAGGCCAGGAGTTGAGCACCGAGCAGTGGTTCACGGTGATGCAACAGGCACGACAGATGGGCGCGGCACAGATCGGCTTTTCCGGCGGAGAGCCGCTGGTGCGCCAGGATCTGGCCGTGCTTATCGCCGAAGCCCGACGGTTGGGCTATTACACCAACCTGATTACCTCGGGGATCGGCCTCACCGAACAGAAGATCATCGATTTCAAGAAAGCGGGCCTGGACCATATCCAGATCAGCTTCCAGGCCAGCGACGAGCAGGTGAACAACATGCTCGCCGGCTCGAAAAAGGCCTTCGCACAAAAACTGGAAATGGCCCGTGCGGTGAAAAAACACGGCTACCCCATGGTGCTGAACTTCGTCACCCACCGGCACAATATCGACCGGATCGACAAGATCATCGAGCTTTGCCTGGCGCTGGAAGCCGACTTCGTGGAGCTGGCGACCTGTCAGTTCTATGGCTGGGCGCACCTGAACCGCGTAGGCCTGCTGCCGACCAAGGATCAACTGGTTCGCGCAGAAGCCATCACCAACCAGTACCGGGAAAAGCTGGCAGCCGAAAAACATCCGTGCAAGCTCATCTTCGTCACGCCTGACTACTACGAAGAACGCCCCAAGGCCTGCATGAACGGTTGGGGCAAGCTGTTCCTGACCGTGACCCCGGACGGCACCGCACTGCCCTGCCATGGCGCGCGTCAATTGCCGGTCCAGTTTCCCAACGTGCGCGACCACAGCATGCAACACATCTGGTACGACTCGTTCGGCTTCAATCGCTTTCGCGGTTACGAGTGGATGCCCGAGCCTTGCCGGTCCTGCGACGAGAAGGAAAAGGACTTCGGCGGCTGCCGTTGCCAGGCTTTCATGCTGACGGGCGATGCAGCCAATGCCGATCCGGTATGCAGTAAATCCCCGCATCACAAGCTGATTACCCAGGCTCGCGACGAAGCTGAAACAGCGACAAAAACCATCGAGCAGTTGGCCTTTCGCAATGAACGAAACTCACGCCTCATCGCAAAATCCTGATCTGTTCAGCGCCTCCCAGGCCGTTGCTGCAGGTGTCGACTTCGCCGAACTGGCCGCAAGCGCGGCCGGCCTGTTCTGGAGCGAATTTCGCCCACAGGATGCGGCCAGTCGTATCTGGCACTGGTCCGAAGGCCATGCCCGCTGCCTGACGCCCGACGGTTTCAGCGTCCGCAGTCGGGTGTACGAATACGGTGGAGGGGCATTCTGTATTGCCGACGATGCCGTCGTATTCGTCAATGAACGCGACCAACAGCTCTACCGGCAAGCACTGGACGCCAGCGCGCCCTTGCAGTTGACCCATGGCGACAAACGCTATGGAGCGGTGCGTTTCGCTGCCGGACAGATTCTTGCGGTCGAGGAAGATCATGCGATCCATCGTCTGGTGGCGATTGATCTGGCTGACGGAAAGCGCCATCTGCTGGCCGAAGGTGCGGACTTCTACTCATCACCCACTCTCGGCCCGGACGGGCAGCGACTGGCCTGGATTGAATGGCAACGCCCACATCAGCCCTGGACCAGTACGATGTTGATGTGTGCCGAACGGTTGAGCGATGGCTCCTGGTCGGCGGCGCGCTGCGTGGCAGGCGATAGTCCTGAGCAGGAATCGCTGCAACAACCTCAGTTCGATGCCCTGGGGCGTTTGTGCTGTCTGACGGATCGTGATGGTTTCTGGCAACCATGGGGCGAAACGCCTTCAGGCTTTGCGCCTTTTCCGGCCGCTGCTGCCGACCACTCACCAGCCCCCTGGCAACTGGGCGGTTGTACCTGGCTGCCAGTAGACAGCGGCTACCTTGCCAGTTGGTCCCAAGACGGCTTTGGCGTACTGGGCCTGCGTCACCCGAACGGTTCGGTCGAAGACTTCAGCGGTAATTACACCCGGTTTCGCAGCCTGGCCATTGATGAGCAATTCATCTATTGCATCGCGGCATCGGCAATCAGCCCCTCAGCGATACTGGCCATTTCGCGCCAGGACCGCAGCATGAAGGTGCTGGCAGGCGGTGTATCGCCATTGCCGCCCGAACACATCAGCTTGCCGCAATCCTTGTGCTACGCCAGTGGCGGGGCCGAAGCGTATGGCTACTTCTATCCGGCCATGGACGACACCGAAAAGCCGCCACTGGTGGTATTTATCCATGGCGGCCCCACCTCGGCCTGCTATCCGGTGCTGGACCCGCGCATACAGTACTGGACCCAACGCGGTTTCGCCGTCGCCGACCTCAACTATCGAGGCAGCACGGGCTATGGCCGCGACTATCGACAAAGCCTGCATTTGAACTGGGGTGTCGCGGATGTGGAGGACGCCTGCGCAGTCGTTGCGCATCTGGCGCAGCGAGGCTTGATCGACAAGGATCGGGCATTCATTCGTGGAGGAAGTTCGGGCGGCTATACGACGCTCTGCGCGCTGGCCTTCCACAAGGTCTTCCGTGCCGGGGCAAGCCTTTATGGCGTAAGCGACCCTATCGCCCTGGGCAAGGCGACTCACAAGTTCGAGGGTGATTATCTGGACTGGCTGATTGGCGACCCGGTCGAGGATATCGAACGCTATCAGGCCAGAACCCCTGTTCTACATGCCCAGCGCATCAGTGTGCCGGTCATTTTCTTTCAGGGAGAACTGGATGCGGTCGTGGTGCCTGAACAGACCCGCTCCATGCTCAAGGCCTTGCTGGACAATGGCATCCCGGCCAAGGCGCATTTCTACCCCGACGAACGCCATGGCTTTCGCAAAGCCGAGAACCTGGCTGATGCGCTGGAGGCTGAATGGCTGTTCTATCGGGATGTACTCCGCGAATGAATCCACTGCTATGGGAGCGAATTCATTCGCGAAGGCTCGTACACCTGAAGAAAATCTATCGCCTTGGATGACGCCTCGCGAATGAATTCGCTCCTACGAAAACTCCATTTAACGAATGGAAATCACTTACGAGTGGCGATGATGTACACCGCATGCACGATGCCCGGAATATAACCCAGCAGCGTCAACAGGATGTTCAGCCAGAAGGCACCACCGAAACCGACTTGCAGGAACACGCCCAGTGGTGGCAGCAGAATAGCGAAGATGATGCGAATGATGTCCATGGGCAAGCTCCTGATTAGATGACCTTTTACAGGCCTGGTAGCTAATCGACCCTGGGCATCGACAAGGGTTCCACGGGATCTGGCACACAGCCATTATAAAAATCGCAGGAACAAAGAAAACCCCGCCTAAGCGGGGCTTTCCAGACTGTTTCCCTGATATCCCTTTCGCCCCGCCATCCTGGCAGGAATCCCTTCGTGTCCCTGTTATGTCTTGTTGCGCATCCTGCGCTACGTCCATGGATTTAGAGTAACTTTGGATCCATTCTTATGGAAGAGGCAAAAAGCCAACACAACACGTAAGCAAATGCTTACAGACTACGACTTCAAAATTGTGACGCATCCATCAGGAACAATGATTCGCTGCCTGCGCGCACGCTGGCATTGAGGGAGTGGATACGCGGCAGCAAGCGAGCGAAGTAGAAACGTGCGGTGCCTAGCTTGCTGGCGTAGAAGTCTTCCTGCCCTTCCTTGCCCAGAGCAGCCTTGGCCATTCTGGCCCACATGTAGGCATAGGCGGTGTAACCGAACAGGTGCAGATACTCCACCGAAGCTGCGCCGATCTCGTTGGGGTTGGCTCGCGAGCGGTCAAGCACCCAGCGAGTGAGTTCATTCAGCATATCCAGCGCAGCACCCAGAGGCTTGGTGAATTCAGCCAGCGAGCTATCGGCTTCGTTGATGAACGCCTGCACTTCGTCGGCGAACAACTGATAGAACGCGCCGTTCGACCCGACAATCTTGCGGCCCACCAGATCCAGAGCCTGAATGCCATTGGTGCCTTCGTAGATCTGTGTGATGCGCACATCACGCACCAACTGCTCCTGGCCCCATTCACGGATGTAACCATGGCCACCGAATACTTGCTGGCCGTGAACCGTGGTTTCCAGGCCGATATCGGTCAGGAAGGCCTTGGCGACCGGAGTAAGCAGCGCGACCAGATCATCGGCGCGCTGACGAGCGGTATCGTCTTCGCTGAACTTGGCGATATCCAGTTGCAGGGCGACATAGCTGGAGAAAGCCCGGCCACCTTCGTTGAAGGCTTTCATCGTCAGCAGCATGCGGCGCACGTCCGGGTGAACAATGATCGGGTCAGCCACCTTGTCCTTGTTCTGCGCACCGGTGGGCGCACGGCTTTGCAGACGATCACGGGCATATTCCACAGCGTTCTGATAAGAACGTACGCCGGAAGCAAGCCCCTGAATACCGACACCCAGACGCTCGTAGTTCATCATGGTGAACATGGCCGCCAGGCCTTTATTGGGCTCGCCGATCAGATAGCCGACGGCATCATCGAAGTTCATCACGCAGGTGGCCGAAGCCTGGATACCCATCTTGTGCTCGATGGAGCCGCAACTGACCGTATTGCGCTCACCCAGGCTGCCATCCTCGTTGACCATGAACTTGGGCACCAGGAACAGCGAAATACCTTTAGGGCCTGCTGGCGCATCGGGCAGCTTGGCGAGGACCAGATGGATGATGTTCTCGGTCAGGTCGTGCTCGCCACCGGTGATGAACACTTTGCTGCCGGTAATCTTGTAGGAATTGTCTGCTTGAGGAACGGCCTTGGTGCGGATGATGCCAAGGTCGGTACCGGCATGGGCTTCGGTCAGGCACATCGAGCCGCACCAGATACCTGCATACATGTTCGGCAGGTAAATCGCCTTGAGCTCTTCGGTCGCGTGGGTATTGATCGATACACAGGCGCCTGTGGTCAGCATCGGGTACAGGCCGAACGCCAGGCTGCCGGAGTTGAGCATTTCCTCGACCTGCGCCGACACCACCTTGGGCATGCCCATGCCGCCAAAATCCGGGTTACCGCCAACGCCCACCCAACCGCCTTCGGCGTAGGTCCGATAGGCTTCAGGGAAACCTGCAGGCGTGGTGACGACAGTGTCCTTCCAGTGGCAGCCCTCTTCGTCGCCATTACGGCTGAGCGGGGCGATAGTTTTGCTGCAGACCTTGCTCGCTTCTTCGAGGATCGCATCGACCGTCTCGACATCGACAGTTTCTGCAAGCGCCGGCAATTGAGCCCAGAGTCTGGAAACCTCGAACACTTCATTGAGGACGAAACGCATATCGCGCAACGGCGCTTTGTAGTCAGCCATGGCAAACCTCACAAGCAGGGAGCAAGAAAACCTGAAAGAAGATCCAGACACGCTACGTGCCCGAATCAGGTGGCAATGTCCAAGAGTCTAACCGAACAACGTTTCAGAGACATAGGGTCATGGTGTGACCAAAATACAAATTAAAGTCACAAACATATTCGACAGACGAAACGACACGGCGCTGCATGACAGGCAGCGCCGTTCAATGACAGCAATTCCACTTTAGCTGACAGCTTCAGCGGTACGCACCGCTCCGCGCCTGTTCTGCTGACCATGGGCAATGACACAGTTGCGCCCTGCCCCTTTGGCGGCATACAGCGCCTGGTCAGCAGCCTTGAGGACTTCTTCGGGGGTCCGATGCTCCGGCTGGCGTTCGGCAACACCAATACTCACCGTCACCGAGACACTGTTCGACGCTGTAGCACCCCGTTTTTGCCGGCCTTGCTGGTCGTCCTTCGGGCGACTGTCCTTGTTGCGCAACAGGATTTCGTAATTGGCGATGCTCTCGCGGATGGCTTCCAGATGAGGCAGGCACTCTTCAAGCGTCTTGCCAGCAAAGACGATGGCAAACTCTTCACCGCCATAACGATAGGCCCTGCCACCGCCGTTGGTGATTTTCGACAGCTTGCTGGCCACCAGACGCAGCACCTGGTCGCCGACATCGTGGCCATGGGTGTCGTTGAATTTCTTGAAGTGATCGACGTCACTCATCGCCAGCACGTAATTGCGCCCCAGCCGCTGCATGCGCTCATTGAGTGCCCGACGCCCCGGCAACCCGGTGAGCTCGTCGCGGAACGCCATTTGATAGGCTTCATGGGCAACCGCTGCGGCAATCATCAGCATCACCTGGCTGCACATGATATTCAGGGTGAACGGCAGGATGAAGGTCTTGGGCAATGCCCAGAAAAGCCCCAGCAACCCGACGATCTGTGCCGCATGCAAGGGCCGTGGCTTTTCCAGGTATTGCCAGATCAACAGGCCGAACGAGCCCAGAAACATCGCATACGACAGCTGTATCAGGCTCATCCAGGAGCCATGCAATGCAGGCCAGCGGATATCCGCCAGCCAGGTCTGCACTTCGGCGGGATAGCTTTGCTCAAGCCCGAACGCAACGCTGCCCACGGCGACCAGTACCGCAATACGTGCCACCAGGTCCTGGAACAGATGGGTACGCTCTTCCCATGCCGCATACAGCCCGAACAATACCGGCAGTAGCAGGCACACAAGATGGAAAACCACGGCAGCATCCTCGCGGACCTTGCCATGATCGCGGTAGTAATCGGTCTGAGTATCGAGCAGGAAGTAGGCGATATAGACGGTGATCATCAGAAACAGCTCACGCTGACGTCGATAAACACCGCAATAGGCACCGCCCAGCAACAGGACCAACGTCGGCAGCACGTTGAACAGGGAGGTGAAGAATACGTTCAGGTCCTTGACGTAAGCAGCCGCAAGTCCTGCAAACAACAACGCTGCAGAAGGAAGAAAATGACTCAATCGTGCAGCAGATGGACGCAACAAGGGAAATGTCTCCTACTCGGCATCGGAGTGAATATCTGGAGTAATGGCATTGTGCCTTTATCCAGTGAGCAATGCATACAGCAGGATTGATAGCTGGCTACTTTTCTGTAACGGCAGGAGATCGAAAAGGTTTATTGATTGCCTGGGCAAAGAAAGCGGTTTCTCGATCTTTTCATTTATCCAAGAAAAAGCCGCCTGACCCGCAGGGCCAGACGGCTTTGAGAAACGAGCAGGCTTATCAGTAAGCCAGACCGAAATCCTCTTCCTTCATATCCATCAGGTTGCCAGCACCGGAAAGGATAGCGGCGACATGAGTACGGGTACGCGGCAGGATGCGCTGGAAGTAGAAACGCGCAGTCTGCAATTTGGCGGTGTAGAACGCTTGCTCGGATGTACCGGCTGCCAGCTTCTCGGCCGCCAGACGCGCCATGTCCGCCCAGAAGTAAGCCAGGCAGGCATAGCCGGAATACATCAGGTAATCCACCGAAGCAGCACCGACTTCTTCACGGTCCTTCATGGCCGCCATACCCACTTTCATGGTCAGCTCGCCCCATTCCTTGTTCAGCGCAGCCAATGGCGTCACGAACTCCTGAACACTTTCGCTGCCTTCGTTGGCCTGGCAGAACTTGTGGACGATCTTGGTGAAGCCCTTGAGCGCTTCGCCCTGTGTCATCAAGACCTTGCGGCCCAGCAGGTCCAGCGCCTGGATACCGGTGGTGCCTTCGTACAGCATCGAGATACGGCTGTCGCGAACGTTCTGCTCCATGCCCCACTCGGCGATGAAACCGTGACCGCCATAGATCTGCACGCCATGGTTAGCGGCCTCGAAGCCCACTTCTGTCATGAAAGCCTTGGCAATCGGCGTCATGAACGCCAGCAGTGCGTCGGCGGCTTTCTTCTGGTCTTCGTCTTCGCTGTATTTGACGATATCGACCTGCTTGGCCGTGAAGTACACCATGGCCCGCGTGCCTTCGGCGAAAGCCTTCATGGTCAGCAGCATGCGGCGTACGTCAGGGTGAACGATGATCGGGTCAGCGGCCTTGTCCGGTGCTTTCGGGCCGGTCAGCGAGCGCATCTGCAGACGATCGCGAGCGTATTTCAAGCCACCCTGGAACGCGACTTCGGCGTGGGCCAGACCTTGCAGTGCAGTCCCCAGGCGAGCGGTGTTCATGAAGGTGAACATGCAGTTCAGGCCTTTGTTCGGCGGCCCGATCAGGAAACCCTTGGCAGAATCGAAGTTCATCACGCAGGTAGCGTTGCCGTGGATACCCATCTTGTGTTCGATCGAACCACAGGTCACCGCGTTGCGCTCACCGATGCTGCCGTCGGCGGCAGGCAGGAACTTGGGCACGATGAACAGCGAAATACCTTTGGTGCCTGCCGGAGCATCCGGCAGACGCGCCAGCACGATATGAACGATGTTATCGGCCATGTCGTGTTCGCCAGCGGAAATGAAAATCTTGGTGCCGGTGACGTTATAGGAACCATCGGCCTGAGGCTCGGCCTTGGTGCGCAGCATGCCAAGGTCAGTACCACAATGAGGTTCGGTCAGACACATGGTTCCGGTCCATTCGCCGGACACCAGCTTGGTCATGTAGGCCTCTTGCTGCTCAGGCGTACCGTGTTCGGAAATGGTGTTCATCGCGCCATGAGACAAGCCTGGGTACATGCCCCATGACCAGTTGGCCTCGCCAACCATTTCGCTGACGGCCAGACCAAGCGACTCGGGCAGACCCTGACCGCCGTGCTCGACGTCATGGGCCAGGCTTGGCCAGCCACCTTCGACGAATTGCTTGTATGCCTGTTTGAAGCCGGTCGGGGTTTTCACGCCCGATTCACTCCAGGTGCAGCCTTCGGTATCGCCGACCCGATTCAGGGGAGCCAGTACCTGCTCGCAGAACTTGGCACCTTCCTCAAGAATGGCATCGACCATGTCTGGCGTTGCGTCCTGGCATGCCGGCAGACTTTGGTAGTGCGCTTCATAACCGAGCAGCTCATCACGAACGAAACGAATATCACGCAAGGGGGCCTTGTATTCAGGCATAGCGATAAACCTCTGCTGATGAATCCTGGAACGAATGACCGGGCGGTCGCCGGGAGCATACTCCCAGGCACCAGACAATCTCGTATGCCTTACGGTCAAACAGGTGTTTGAAACATACGTTTACGCCTAAACCTTGTCAATAGCACTTCACACACCGTTTATCATCGATGCGCTACAGACCGCGCACGCGAAGGCATGCAGCGTTGATGAAACGATGCCGTGAGTCTAGTTGAGGGAAGGAAGGTTGCGGGGGTGATACAGGCAAGTGATAGCGTGAAATTCAGAGAATGACGCCGTGCGCAGAAGGCACGGCGTAGACGGGGATCAAGCGTAAGTATCGATCAGCGTACCCAGCGCTTCGTCGCTGGCTTTCTGCGCAGCCAGACCCGCCTGGATCTGCTCTTTTCCGGCAGCCAGTTCAACGATGTTGGCAGGCAGATCGGAACGCTGGCTACGGTCGACCGAGCGCAGGTTCTCTAGCTGGAAATCCGAAGACTGGCTTCTTCCGGAGACTTCGATGCCGGTGCTGGCGATCTGGGTGGCTGCCTGATCGACACGCTCCTGCCCAACCTGAATCGCGCTCAGGCCTGGATAGAGTGTATTGTTCATGGTGATTTGCATAAGCCGGTCCTCAGTTCAAATAGCGAACAGGTGCTATTGAACCAGTAAATGCAGCGGAATACTCGACAAAAAGACTAATGGCACATGGCCGGACAATAGGTTCTGCCTTGAACCGGACAAAAGCGCCTTGTGTATCAGCAACATAGTGAATGTGTTTCAAAATCCGTCGAGCAGTTCCAGATGCAGGTGTTCCGCCACAGCATCGGCACTCGCTTTCTTCAGACGCGGCAAACGCCCGATACAAGGCGCAGGCAGACGCTCGGAGAGGGTCGCAAGGTTTTCTTCCAGCCGAGAGGTCTTGGGTTCGATGATGTTGGCGACCCAGCCAGCCAGTTGCAGCCCGTCCCGAGCGATGGCTTCAGCCGTCAGCAATGCATGATTGATACAGCCCAGACGCACGCCCACCACCAGAATGACCGGCAATCCCAAACCCATGGCCAGATCGGACAGATTGCTCTGATCCGCCAGAGGAACACGCCAGCCGCCCGCCCCCTCGATCAGAGTGAAATCGGCGTTTCTGTCCAGCAGGCGGCGCATGGGTTGCAGCAACGAATTGACCGTCAGTGACACACCGGCTTCGCGGGCGGCCAGGTGCGGCGCGATGGCCGGCTCGAAGGCAAAGGGGTTGACGTCGTCATAGCCAACATCCAGCGAGCACTCGGCCAGCAAGGCCAGGGCATCGGAATTACGCAGCCCTTGCGATGTGATGACACTGCCGGAGGCGACAGGCTTGCCCGCTGCCGTGCTCAGCCCGGCCAGTCGAGCCGCATGCAGCAGGCCCGCTGCGACAGTGGTCTTGCCTGCGTCCGTATCGGTTCCCGTGATGAAATACGCAACACTCATCTTGGCGGCCTTCCCTTGTCTCGCAAGCCCATCAGTTTTTTTCAAGCACCGCATAGACCACTTGATAGGTGGCGGGTAGCCCAGCGTTCTGGCGAAACGTCTCGTAGGCCTCAACCAGGCCACGAATCCGCTCCCTTCCCGTCAAGCCACCTGGGCGTCCGGGATTGAGATTATGCGCACCCAATGCTTTCAGTTCATGGGTCAGGCTGCGCACATCCGGGTAATACAGCACATGCGGCCGGACCTCAAGGCTACGCACGCGCAAACCACTGGCAGCACACAACTGGCGATAGTCATCCAGCTCGCGAAAACGATTGACGTGTACCAGACCATCGACTGTCTGCCAACTGTCCCGCAGTTCCTGCAAAGTCCCGACACACAAACTGGAAAACGCAAATACACCACCGGGCTGCAAAACCCGGCTGGCCTCACTGAGCACTGCGGCAAAGTCCGCACACCACTGCACCGCGAGGCTGGAGAAAACCAGCTCGCAACTTTGCGCCTGTAGCGGCATACGCTCGGCATCGCCCGCCACAAAGTAACGGGCACCGCCCAATGGCCGGGCATGACGCAACATGCCCTGAGCGATATCCAGTGCAACGCCTTCGCTGTCCTTGAAAGCCTGCCCCAGCAGCCGGCTGAAATAGCCGGTGCCGCACCCCAGATCCAGCCAGCGCGACGGGCTCAACTCTTCGGGCAAACGTGTAAACAGCTCATGGCCGACAGCCCGCTGCAAATCCGCCACGCTGTCGTAGCTGCCAGCGGCGCGGGAAAATGACTCGGCGACCTGACGCTTGTCAGGCAAGCCTCCGGGTAATTTGACGTGGGAAAGATCAGTCATCGCCCGACTCATGCAAAAAGGCCTGGATCGCCGCTGCCACTCCATGAGGGTTTTCCAGGATGAACGCATGGCTGGCCTGTTCAATCAGACCAACTTCAATATCCGGCAGCAGTGCCAGGAGATCACCTGCGGCCTCGGCGGGCACGAAAGCATCGTGCCCCGCGAACAGATGCAATTGCGGGCCGCGATAGGTCTGCAAGGCACTGCGGGTATCGAGCTGCCCCAGTACTTTCAGGCCATCGACCAGCGTGTTCGTCGACGTCTGGGGCGCCCCGGCCTTGAGCAGACGCGACAGACCGCGAGGGTCTTCAGCGCCCTGGGTACACAGCAGGCTGAAGCGCTTCAAAGTGGCATCGGAATCCGCCGAGCAACCGGCCAGAAAAGCCGAGAACTCGCCTTCCGCCATTGCATTGGGCCACGCGCCACGGGTCACGAAACTGGCATTGCTCGCCAGAGTCAGCAACCCGCAGCAATCGTCGCCGCGTCGCGCTGCCAGTTCCGCAGCCAGCATGCCGCCCAGCGACCAGCCGCCCAGCCAGGCACCGG
The DNA here is from genome assembly GCF_030580745.1 of Pseudomonas serbiensis. NCBI lineage: Bacteria > Pseudomonadati > Pseudomonadota > Gammaproteobacteria > Pseudomonadales > Pseudomonadaceae > Pseudomonas > Pseudomonas serbiensis. The sequence continues at coordinate 204,698 of NZ_JAUQOO010000006.1, read as the reverse complement.
CCGGGATGTTGGCGTCCAGCTCATCGAGCCAATCCTGAACGTCGCTGCTGTCGAGTACCGGTAACGGCTCGATCTCGACCCGCAAATGCTCATCCAGCCCGCGCAATGCAGCGGCCAGCGGCTCAAGTGGCGAGACACCAAGGCCCCAGCCGGGTAGCAGGATCAAGCGATCACGCATGCTCGGACTCCATCGATTCACTTGCACCCAGCAGCGGGTAACACTGCTCCAGTGCATTCAACAATAGCTGCACTTGGTCGGCACTGTGCGCCGCAGACAACGTCACCCGCAAACGGGCGCTGCCAGCGGGCACGGTCGGTGGACGAATCGCCGTCACCAGCAAGCCTCGCTCACGCAACATCTGCGACAAGCGCAAGGCACGGCCGGCATCGCCGATCATGATCGGCTGGATTGGCGTGAAGCTGTCCATCAGTTGCAGACCGATCTGCTCGGCGCCACTGCGAAACTGCTGAATCAAACGTGCCAGATGTTCGCGACGCCAATGCTCGGTGCGCAGCAGCTCCAGGCTCTTGAGCGTGGCGCAGGCCAGTGCGGGCGGCTGGCTGGTCGTATAAATGTAGGGCCGGGCGAACTGGATCAGGGTTTCGATCAACTCCTCGCTGCCCGTCACAAAAGCACCCGACGTACCGAATGACTTGCCCAGCGTGCCGACCAGCACCGGCACATCTTCCATGCTCAGCCCAAAGTGCTCGACGATACCGGCACCGTTAGCCCCCAGCGGGCCGAAGCCATGGGCATCGTCCACCATCAGCCAGGCACCCTTGGCTTTTGCAGCTTGCGCCAGCGCGGGCAGGTCGGCGATATCGCCATCCATGCTGAACACGCCATCGGTGACCACCAGCGTATCGCCGACGGCTTTTTCCAGCCGGGCATTCAGGCTGGCCACGTCGTTGTGCAGGTAACGGGAAAAGCGCGCGCCGCTGAGCAGACCGGCATCCAGCAGCGAAGCATGATTGAGCCGGTCTTCCAGCACCGTATCGCCCTGCCCCACCAGCGCCGTCACGGCACCGAGGTTGGCCATATAGCCATTGGAGAACAACAACGCTCGCGGGCGGCCGGTGAGTTCGGCCAAGGCTTCTTCAAGCTCGTGATGCGGACCGCTGTGACCGATCACCAGATGTGAAGCGCCACCACCCACGCCCCAACGCTCTGCGCCCGCCTGCCAGGCGGCGATCACTTCAGGATGGTTGGCCAGGCCCATGTAATCGTTGTTGCAGAACGCCACAAGCGGCTGGCCATCGACCGTCACCTGCGGGCCTTGCGGGCTTTGCAGCAGTGGACGCTGGCGATAGAGATGTTCGGCACGCCGCGCTTCAAGGCGCGTGCGGAGATCGAAAGACATGCAGGCCCCGGTCTTCAGAAAAGATGATTCAAACCGGGCCGCTCGCAAGCGGCCCGGTCACGAGGATCAGGCAGACGCCGCGTCGTAGAACATGGCGCTGCTCTTCTGCTCGACCAGCGCCTGTTCGATGGCGGCCTGGTGAACTTCATCGGCGTGCTCTTCGCGGGCTTCGGGCTTGATCCCCAGACGCGAGAACAACAGCATGTCCTTGTCGGCCTGCGGGTTGGCGGTAGTCAGCAATTTCTCGCCGTAGAAAATCGAATTGGCACCGGCGAAGAACGCCAGAGCCTGCATCTGCTCGTTCATCGCCTCGCGACCGGCCGACAGGCGGACATGGGACTGCGGCATCAGAATACGAGCCACGGCCAGCATGCGGATGAAGTCGAATGGATCGACTTCCTCAGCGTTCTCCAGCGGCGTGCCTGCGACTTTCACCAGCATGTTGATCGGCACCGACTCCGGGTGCTCAGGCAGGTTCGCCAACTGAATCAACAGCCCGGCGCGGTCGTCCAGCGACTCGCCCATGCCCAGAATGCCACCGGAGCAGATCTTCATTCCCGCATCGCGCACATACGCCAGGGTCTGCAAACGCTCGCTGTATGTGCGGGTGGTAATGATGTTGCCGTAGAACTCCGGCGAGGTGTCCAGGTTGTGGTTGTAGTAATCCAGACCCGCCTGGGCAAGCGCTTCAGTCTGGTCCTGATCCAGACGACCCAGGGTCATGCAGGTTTCCAGGCCCATGGCTTTGACACCTTTGACCATTTCCAGCACGTAGGGCATGTCTTTGGCCGATGGATGTTTCCAGGCCGCACCCATGCAGAAACGGGTCGAACCGATGGCCTTCGCGCGAGCGGCTTCTTCCAGAACCTTCTGCACTTCCAGCAGCTTTTCTTTCTCAAGACCGGTGTTGTAGTGACCGGATTGCGGACAGTACTTGCAGTCTTCAGGGCAGGCGCCGGTCTTGATCGACAGCAGGGTCGAAACCTGGACGCGGTTGGCGTCGAAGTGAGCGCGGTGCACAGTCTGCGCCTGAAACAGCAGGTCATTGAATGGCTGTACGAACAACGCCTTGACCTCGGCTAAAGTCCAGTCGTGACGCAGAGTGGCGGTGGTGCTGGCGCTCATTGGGCGGCTCCTTGGTTTTTTCAGGCAATGCGCCAAGGCGAAGAAAGCCCACAAGCGCTACACGGATGTTCGGCATATTTAAGGAAGAGCCATGCGCTGTCAACCCGATTACACACACAAGGTTTACATCTGGTTAAAAAACAAACAAATCTGTTTATTATGCGATGAACTCAGCGATGCACCTTTTCCTGTCTGCGTGGCCTGTGAAACCGATTTGCCCTGGCTTGGCGACCAATGCCTGAATTGCGCCCTGCCGCTGCCGGTCTGCGGTCTGACTTGCGGACAATGCCTCAAAAAGCCACCGGCGTTCACGGAGGTCATCGCTCCCTGGCTGTACGATTTTCCGGTCGACAGCCTGATCACTCGCTTTAAACACCAGAGCCGGTGGCCCATGGGGCAATTGCTGGCCGAACTGGCCGGGCAATTCCTGCAACACCGCTTCGACGAGGGCCTTGCCCGCCCCGATTGTCTGCTGCCCGTTCCCTTGGCCAACAAACGTCTGCGCCAGCGCGGCTACAACCAGGCGGGCATGCTGGCCGACTGGCTCGGCAAAACTCTGAGCCTGCCAGTGGATGAACGCCAGTTGCTTCGCATCCGCGAGACAACGGCCCAGCAAGGGCTGGACGCAAAAACCCGCAAACGTAACCTGAACGGCGCCTTCAAGGTGGTCGATGCGGCCTGGATACAAGGCAAGCATCTGGCCTTGGTAGACGATGTGCTGACCACAGGTTCTACAGCCGATGTGATTGCCCGTGCCCTGCTCAGGAACGGAGCGCTGCGGGTGGATGTTTACTGCCTGGCCAGAACACCCAAGCCCGAGGGTTGATCGTTTCGCTCGCCGACTTGCCTTACACTTCGCTCTTCCCATCAGCCACACAATCCGTCGCCATGCCCTTACCGACTCTGCTGACGCAACATATGATCCGTCGCCCACAGCGCATCGAGTTGCTGCAACACATCGCTGAGCAAGGCTCCATCACCCGGGCGGCCAAAAGTGCGGGGTTGAGTTACAAGGCAACCTGGGACGCCATCGATGAACTGAACAATCTGGCGCAAAAGCCCTTGGTCGAGCGCAGTGTCGGCGGACGAGGTGGCGGTGGCGCAAAACTGTCCGCCGAAGGTGAGCGCGTGCTGCGTCTCTATCAACGACTGCAGGCATTACAGGCCCAGGTGCTGGAAGCCACCGAAGAAAGCGCGGACCTGGACCTGCTCAGTCGCCTGACCCTGCGCACCAGCGCCCGCAACCAGTTGCTGGGCCGTATCGTGAGCATCATGCGACATGGGCACAACGACCATATTCGCCTGAAAATGGCGGACGAGGTGTTCATTGAGGCGCAGATCACCCATGACAGCACCCTGCGTCTGGATCTGGGCCTCGATACCGATGTCGTCGCTCTCATCAAGGCAGGCTGGCTTGAGTTGTTTCCCCACGACCACGAAGAAACAAATGGAAACAATTGCCTGCTCGGGCTGATCGATACCATTCTCGAAGCCGAAGACGGCCCTTGCGAAGTACGCATCAGCCTGCCTGGAGGCCAGACGCTGTGCGCCTTGACGCCTTCTGAACAGCTTCAGGCCCTGCAACTGGAAACGGGCAGTCGGGTGCAGGTTCAGTTCGCGCCGTCTCTGGTCTTGCTGGGCACATCTTTGTAAGCGCCTGTGTCGTCATCCCCTCGACACAATTTCGTCATATGCGGCAATTATCGTGGCTGCCACCTCTGTGGGAGCCGTGATGATGAAACTATTAGAAGAAAATCAATCAACCGACCTCGAAAAGATGGTCGGCCTCACTCGTCGTGGATTCATTGGCGCAGGCGCACTGTGCGGTGCTGCGATGTTTCTGGGCGGCAACCTGCTGACCCGCAGCGCACTGGCCACCAGTGTCAGCTCCGCATCGGGCAAGCTGCTGGGCTTTGACAGCATTCCAGCCGCCACGGCAGATACCATCAGCCTGCCGCCAGGCTATAAATCCTCGGTTCTCATCAGTTGGGGCCAGCCCTTGCAGGCAGGCGGTCCGGCTTTCGACCCGAGCGGTAAAGGCACCGCCAAGGCGCAGGAAGTGCAGTTCGGCGACAACAACGACGGCATGAGCCTGTTCCCGATGCCCGGCCATAAAGACCGGGCGCTGATGGCGATCAACAACGAATACACCAACTACCGCTACCTCTTCGATCACGGCAAGGAGCCGCAATCGGCTGAAGAAGTGCAGAAGGCACTGGCCGCCGAGGGCGTATCGGTCATCGAAGTCCAGCAGAAGAACGGCCAGTGGCAGTTCGTGCAGGACTCAAAGTACAACCGTCGCATTCATGGCAACACGCCCATCGACCTCAGCGGCCCGGCTGCCGGTCATGAATGGCTCAAGACCGATGCCGACAAGGCGGGCAAGCATGCCTTGGGCACGTTCCAGAACTGCGCCAACGGCAAGACGCCATGGGGCACTTACCTGACCTGCGAAGAGAACTTCACCGACTGTTTCGGCAGCAGCAATCCAGAGCAGAAGTTCGATGCGGGCCTCAAGCGTTACGGCGTCGTGGCCGCCAGCAAGGACATCAACTGGCATCAACACGATCCACGCTTCGACGTCGCCAAGAACCCCAACGAGGTCAATCGTCACGGCTGGGTGGTCGAGATCGATCCATTCGACCCGAAATCCACACCTCTCAAACGTACCGCGCTGGGCCGCTTCAAGCATGAAAACGCCGCACTGACCGAAACCAAGGGCGGTCGCGTCGTGGTGTACATGGGCGACGACGAGCGTGGCGAGTTCATCTACAAGTTCATCAGCCGCGACAAGATCGACCACCAGGACCCCAAGGCCAACCGCAACCTGCTGGATCACGGCACGCTGTATGTGGCGCAGTTCGACGGCGGCGACAACAACCCGGATCGTCCGAAAGGCAAAGGCCAGTGGATCGAACTGACACACGGCAAGAACGGCCTGGATGCCGCTGCCGGCTTCAACAGCCAGGCCGAAGTGCTGATTCATGCACGTCTGGCCGCCAGCGTGGTGAAAGCCACACGCATGGACCGCCCGGAATGGATCGTGGTCAGCCCCAAGGATGGCCAGGTCTATTGCACCCTGACCAACAACGCCAAGCGCGGCGATGACGGCCAGCCTGTTGGCGGACCTAACCCGAGAGCCAAGAACCAGTACGGACAGATCCTGCGTTGGAGGGAAGCCGAAGATAATGCATCGGCCATGGAGTTCGAGTGGGATCTGTTCGTGGTCGCGGGCAACCCGGTCGTACATGCCGGCAAGCCACAAGGCGGGTCGAGCAACGTCAATGCCCAGAACATGTTCAACAGCCCGGACGGCCTGAGCTTCGACGAAGCGGGTCGCCTGTGGATACAGACCGACGGCGATTCCAGCAACAAGGGTGACTTCGCGGGCATGGGCAATAACCAGATGCTCTGCGCCGACCCGCACAGCGGTGAAATCCGCCGCTTCCTGGTCGGGCCGATCGGTTGCGAAGTGACCGGCATCAGCTTCGCGCCGGACTACAAGACGATGTTCGTGGGGATTCAGCACCCTGGCGAAAACGGCGGATCCACCTTCCCCGAGCACCTGCCCGACGGCAAACCACGGTCCTCGGTGATGGTGATTACCCGCGAAGATGGCGGCATCATCGGCGCCTGATCCAATCGCCTCCACACGGGTATTTATCCCGTAGGAGCGAATTCATTCGCGAATGAATTCGCTCCTACGCCTGTCGGGATATCAGTCAATCAACCCGTTGGCATCATAAAAAGGGTACGGCCCTTCGTAATCGCCAAACACTGCGTTGTGAGTCACCAGCCCGTCTTGTGGATGCCAGCGATGCAACAGGTAGCCCGCGGGTTCCAGATTGAAATGCGCCGGTGCCGCCTCTTCAAGGTCGAGCACGATCTGATGTGAAGTACCGGGGCAAACACACGCCATGCTGCCGCCAAACCGACGCTGCATCGGTCGGTGCAGATGCCCGCACAGCAAACGCTCGACTTGAGGGTGCAAGGCAATCAACTGCTCCAGGGCCGCCGCATTGCCAAAAGGCTGAAGGTCCATATGGCCGATGCCGCTGATAAACGGCGGATGGTGCAGGATCAACACTGTCGGAACATCGGGTCGTCGGGATAACTGGGTGTGCAGCCAATCGAGCTGGCAGTAATCCAGCCGCCCGCCATGCTCACCTGGAATGGTCGAATCCATGCCGATCAAACGCACGGGATACTGCTCGACCACCCAGTCCAGCGGCGCGCTTGCCGATAGCGGCAAATACATGTGATCGGCAAAAGCGGCCAGCAGATGCTCACGGTCATCATGATTGCCGGGCACCAGATAGAACGGCATATGCAAACGCTCCAGCTCCGGCTTGAGCACGGCATATTCGTCAGCGCGACCGAAATCCACCAGGTCCCCGCTGACAACCACGATATCGGGGCGCGGTGTACTGGCGTTGATGTGTTCAACCGCACGACGCAAAGCACCCAGAGTATCCACGACACCATAGGTCAGACGCCCACCGGCTTTGAGGTGCAGGTCGCTGATTTGAGCGATGAGAAAGGGACGATTCAAAATGATCTCTCGGTTAGAACGGCGTCACGAAGACAGGGTAAACAGCGCTTGAGGCTCGACGCTCAAGGCAATAGAGGCACCGGCGGCATGGATGACATTGTCTGAACTGTCCACCAACAGCGGCTGCGCACCACCAACATCCACCAGCAAGCGGCTTTGCGCGCCCTGGAAAAACTGCCCTACCAATCGACCTTGCAGATGCCCACTGGCGGACGTCACGCGCAGGTGCTCCGGGCGGCAATAGACGATGGTCGGTGCCTGAGCAGCATTCCAGGGCAACTCGCCGCCACTGACTTTCAAACCAAGTGGCGTACGCTCAAGCACGCTGAAAGCGTTGAGGTTGCCGACGAAACCGGCCACGAAGGCATTGGCAGGTTGTTGATAGATTTCCCGCGGGCTGGCCAGTTGTGCGACGCGGCCTTTTTCCATGACCAGAATGCGATCACCCAGCGCCATGGCTTCGCCCTGATCGTGGGTGACAAACACGGATGTGATCCCCAGGCCACGCAGCAGTTGATCAAGTTCACTGCGCAAACGCTCACGCAACTGGGCATCCAGCGCAGCAAGCGGCTCATCCAGCAACAGCACGCGAGGACGAGGCGCCAGGGCGCGAGCCAATGCCACGCGCTGACGCTGCCCGCCGGACAGTTCGTGAATGCTGCGCTTGCCATGATCGTGCAGGCCCACCAGCTCCAGCAGTTCGGTGCAGCGCTTGTTGCGCTCGGCGGGCGACATGCCGCGAATCTTCAGGCCATAAACGATATTGCCCGCCACATCGAGATTGGGAAACAGCGCATAGTTCTGGAACACCATCCCCACATCGCGCCGCTCGATAGGCAAGCGCGTGACATCCTGATCGTCGAACAGCACTTGCCCGACATCCGGGCGCTCAAGCCCGGCAATCAAGCGCAAGGTGGTGGTCTTGCCGCACCCGGAAGGCCCGAGAATGGCCAGGGTTTCGCCCGGTTCTATGGTCAGGTGCAAATCATGTACAGCGACCGTGCCGTCAGGAAACGCCTTGCGGCAACCCTGCAGGCGTATGGTGGTTCCGCTCATCGGCTCTCTCCACGGGCAAGACGGGCACTGATGGCCTGCAATGCAATAAGCAGCGGCACGATCAGCAACAGAAATAGAAGGGTGTAGGCGCTGGCAACTTCCAGGCGCGCCGAGGCATAGCTGTCGGCCAGCCCGACAGGCAGGGTTTTGGTCATGGGGGTGTGGAGCATCCAGGTCAGGTTGAACTCGCCCAGCGACAAGGTCACGACCATCAACACGCCCGCAAGAATCCCGGCCCGGCAGTTGGGCACTACCACGCTGAAAAAACGCTTGAGCGGCCCTGCCCCCAGGCTGGCAGCGGCCTCTTCGAGAACCGGCAGTTGCTGACGCTGCATCACGGCCATGACCGGACGAACCAGAAACGGCAAGGTGAACAGCACATGGCCCACCAGAATGAACAACCAACTGCCGCGAAAATCACCGAACTGCCCATAAGTCAGCAGCAACGCCAAGGCGCTGGCCAGGCCCGGCATGGCAACGGGCAAGACCATCAGCTCCTCGAAAGCGCGACTGAAACGGTTATTCATCCGCACCAGCGCATACGCCGCAGGCACACCGATCAGACACACACAAAAGGCACAGGCCAACGCCAGTTGCAGCGACAGCCAGACCGTCGGCGAATAGGCCTGCCAGACTTGCAACAGCCAATCGAAGGTCAGGCCACTGGACAGGCCCTGAAAGTAATTGCGCGTCAGGCCGGCCAGCAGTGACAACACCACCGGGACCAACATGAACGCGCAGACCAACAGGGTAAAAAGCAGTTGTGCAGCAAACAGTGCAGGACGTTTCACAGAGCGGCTCCTGAAGTCTTGGCCAGACGACGAGCCACCAGCAGGACCGCCCAGGTCACCGCACCGAGAATCACGGACAATGCCGCAGCCACGATGAAGTTGGCGTAGTTGGTGAACACGTTATAGATCGCGACCGGCGTGACGTTCAGTCGGGTCCCGAGTGTGAACGCCGTACCGAAAGCGCCCATGGAAGTCGCGAAACAGATTGCGCCACAAGACACCAGAGCCGGGGCCAGGCCGGGCACGATCACGTCACAGACCACCCGCCAGTGACCGGCACCCAATGAATGCGCGGCCTCCTCCTGGCTGCGGTCCAGACTTTCGCAGGCCGCCATCACCGTGAGGATCACCCGCGGGATCGAGAAATACAGATAGCCAATGAACAAGCCTGTCAGCGAATAGGCGAAAACCCAGCGCTCACCCGCCAGCTCAAGCCCGAGCGCGGCAAAGATGCCCTGACGCCCGGCCAGCAGGATCACCAGAAAGCCCACGACCACGCCGGGAAACGCCAGCGGAAAAGTCAGCAAGGCCACCAGTGCCGAGCGGCCGAAAAAGCGCTGCCGCGCAAGAAACACACCGCTGATACCGCCCACCAGCAAAGCGGCGAGCGTAACCACGACGGCCAGCAGACAGGTCTGTGCAAGACTGCCCAGATATTGAGCACTGCTCAGCACCTGCCAATAACCACTGTCGCTGCCTTCAGGGCTCTGCCCGCCCAGGACAATCAAGTGCGCAAGCGGCAGCAACCAGAAAGCCAGCAACACCGCCATTGCCGGGGCAAGCGCCACGGCAGCGGTCGGGCGCAGGCACAGCCTGGGGAATCTGCCCGGCCGCACAGTGCCCGCATGCTCCAGCGAGGCTGACATTACTTCACCTCACGCAGATAGCGGGCGGCGAAGGCTTCCTGCACTGTGGCCATTTGCTGGTAATCCACAACGCCAGCACGGGCGTAATCGCTGTCCGGCAGGAACTGAGCCGCCACCTCGGCCGGGACTTTCGAGCGAACAGGGCGCAGATACGCCTTGGCCCAGAGCGCCTGACCTTCATCGGACAGCACAAAATCCAGCACCTTCTCGGCGTTGGCGCGATGCGGCGCCTTGTTGATCATGCTCATGACATACGGCACGCCGATGGTGCCTTCCTGAGGGATCACGAAAGCGACGTTGGCCTTGTCCTTGTAACGAGCGCGATAAGCGTTGAAGTCGTAGTCGATCAGGATCGGCAACTCACCGGACAACACCCGTGCATAAGCAGTCTGCTTGGGCACGATGGGTGAGTTTTTCGCCAGCTTCTGGAAGTAATCGATGGCCGGAGCGAAGTTATCCAGCGTGCCGCCCATGGCCTGGTTGATGGCAACTGCCGACACATAACCGACGAACGCACTGGACGGATCGAGGTAGCCAACCATGCCCTTGTACTCGGGCTTGAGCAGATCCGCCCAGCTCTGAGGCACCGGCAGACCGCCCAGAGCATCGACGTTGACCATGATGCCGAGGGTGCCGGAATGAATCGCAAACCAGTGGCCAGCCGGGTCTTTCAGGCCCGCCGGAATATCATCCCAGTGCCTGGGCTTGTAGGTATCGACGACACCGGCTTTCTGCGCCTGCAAGCCGAAGGTCACGCCGTAATACACCACGTCGGCCACGGGAGCCGCCTGTTCGGCAACGATCTGCGCCAGCGCCTGACCGGAGTTCTTGTTGTCCAGCGGGACCTGTACGCCGGTCTTGTCGGCAATGGCCTTGAGCTGCGTCCCCCAATCAGCCCACTCAGGCGGGCAGTTGTAACAGATGGCGGTTTCAGCGGCCTGAGCCAGACTGGCCACACCACAGAGCAGCAAAGCCGACAGGGTTTTACTGAGACTGAACATGAAGCATCTCCTCATGGGGCTGGGTACTTTCACCGTGCCGGATATGGCACGGCAGGCAATGAGAAACCGGTGCAGCGCCGCAGATCTGGGCCAGCAACTGATCGATAACGATCTGTGCCAGCGCCGCAATCGGCTGAACAACGCTGCACAGCGTCGGATGCATCTGGGTGCCGAGGGCGATGCCGTCGAAACCGATGACTGAAAAGCGCTCAGGCACGCCGAGACCGTTACGGCGCAACTCGGCAATCAGGCTGATCGCCAGCAAATCGTTGGAGCAGACCAGTGCCGTAGGCGCTTGCGGGCCATGCAGCAAAGGCATCAGAGCGGCAAAGTCGGCGCGGGTGTGGGCGGGCATTTCAATGACCGGCAACACATCAAGGCCGCGTTCGGTCATGGCATCGCAATAGCCGGCATAACGCAGCCGCGCACGGTCGGACTGCATGGCAGGGCCTGCAACCATGCCGACACGCCGATGCCCGGCATCCAGCAAATAGCGGGTCGCCAGCGCCATGCCCGCTCGGTTATCCACAGACACAGCGCTGTAGTCGGGGTTATCGGTCTGGTGATAGGCCAGTACGAAAGGCGTGTCTTCACTGGCAAGGCTTTGCAACACGAGATTGCGCTCGGCATCGGTCACGGTCAGCACCAACCCGTCCACCCGCTGGCGCAGCAGCTCTTCCACCACTTCGCTTTCGCGCTCGCTGGCGTAATCGGTGGTCGCCAGCAGCAGGTTGTAACCTCGGGAGCGGGCCACACGCTCCATCGCCTGAAACTGCTCGGCAAACACTGGATTGAGCAGGTTAGGCACCACCACTCCAATCAGGTTGGTGGTTTGCAGACGCAACTGGCGACCAAGGCGGTTGGGGCGAAAACCCAACTCACGGGCAGCCGCAAATACCTGGTCACGAGTGGCCGGACGCACGACATCGGGGGTAGCGAAGGCTCGCGCAGCCGTGGCTCGCGATACACCAGCCAGGCGTGCAACTTCTTTCAGGTCAGTCATTGTCACTCGCTTGAGATCGATCTCATTGGCGGCGACACTAATCGACGAACATGGCTATCCGACGAACAAACCATGACCGTTTCGTGACGTTGGCGAAAACCTGAAATTAGATTCAAGTGGTTTGGCTGATGGGCACCACTCTGCGTTAACATCACTGGCCCAACGCGGCGACCTGCTGCGCGCAGGAGTCAGCATGACCCACCCATTCGCAACACTCACTCCCGACCTCGTGCTTGATGCAGTAGAAAGCATCGGCTTTCTCAGCGACGCCCGAGTCCTGGCCCTCAACAGCTATGAAAACCGGGTCTATCAAGTCGGCATCGAAGACGAGCAGCCCCTGATCGCCAAGTTCTATCGTCCACAGCGCTGGAGCAACGAGGCGATTCTCGAAGAGCACAGCTTCACCTTCGAGCTGGCGGAGGTCGAAGTGCCAGTAGTCGCGCCTCTGGTGCATGACGGGAAAACCCTTTTCGAGCATGGCGACTTTCGCTTCACGCTGTTCCCGCGTCGTGGCGGACGAGCCCCCGAGCCGGGCAACCTCGATCAGCTCTATCGTCTGGGCCAGTTGCTGGGGCGCATCCATGCCGTGGGCGCGACCCGGCCGTTCGAGCATCGCGAAGCCCTGGCCGTGAAAAACTTCGGCCATGATTCCCTCGACTACCTGCTGACCAACGACTGCATTCCGCGCAGTCTGCTCCCGGCTTACGAGTCCGTCGCCCGCGACCTGCTCAAGCGGGTCGAGGATGTCTACGCCGCAACGCCACACAGCAATATCCGCATCCATGGCGACTGTCATCCCGGCAACATGATGTGCCGCGATGAGATGTTCCACATTGTCGATCTGGACGACTGCCGTATGGGACCCGCCGTACAGGACATCTGGATGATGCTGGCAGGCGATCGTCAGGAATGTCTGGGACAATTGTCGGAACTGATGGACGGCTACAACGAGTTTCACGACTTCGATCCCGCCGAACTGGCACTCATAGAGCCGTTGCGCGCCCTGCGCCTGATGCATTACAGCGCATGGCTGGCAAAGCGCTGGGACGACCCGGCCTTCCCGCGCAGCTTTCCGTGGTTCGGCACCGAGCGTTATTGGGGCGACCACATCCTTGCCTTGCGCGAGCAGTTGTCAGCTCTGAACGAAGAGCCCCTGAAACTGTTCTGACCCCCGCCTTGTGCGTCGCAAGCCCACAACCTGCGACGCATGCGCTGCCACGATAAAAACCAGAAACCTGCTGTTGAGAACAAGGACACCACATGCAAGCTGCCAACCCACGCCGTGGATACATTCTTGGCCTGAGTGCTTACATCATCTGGGGCCTGTTCCCGATGTACTTCAAACTCCTGGCCGCTGTTCCCGCCCTTGAGATCATCATTCACCGGGCGATCTGGTCAGCGTTGTTCGGCTCCCTGCTGCTTCTGGTCTGGAAACATCCCGGCTGGTGGCGCGAGCTGCGCGAGAATCCCGGACGACTGGCAGTACTGGCGCTCAGCGGCAGCCTGATCGCCTGCAACTGGATGGTGTATGTCTGGGCCGTGAACAACGGACGTATGGTCGAGGCCAGCCTGGGGTATTACATCAACCCGCTGGTCAACGTACTGCTTGGGATGTTGCTGCTGGGTGAACGCCTGCGGCGGCTGCAATGGCTGGCGGTGCTGCTGGCAGCGGCCGGTGTTGCCCAGCAGGTCTGGCATGTAGGCAATCTGCCGTGGGTGTCGCTGTTATTACCGCTGACATTCGGCTTCTACGGCCTGATCCGCAAGAAAGCCCCGGTAGCGGCCCTGCCCGGCCTGGTCGTGGAAACCTGGATGCTGGTCCCGCTGGCCCTCGCCTGGCTGCTGCTCACCCCAATGGCACAAACCGCACAGCCTGAGTTCTGGACCACCAGCCAGGCGATATGGCTGGCAGCGGCCGGTCCAGTGACGCTGATCCCGCTGGTATGCTTCAACGCCGCCGCCCGCCACTTGCCCTACACCACCCTGGGCTTCCTGCAATACATCGCGCCGACACTGGTGCTGGCACTTGCGGTCCTGCTGTACGGCGAACACCTGAACACCAGCACCATCATCACTTTCGTCTGCATCTGGATAGGCCTGGCGATCTACAGCATCGATGCCTGGCTGAATCTGCGCCGTCGCGCCTGATCAAAAAACATACAATCCTTTGCAAGCCACGTTCTACGTGGCCTGCAAAGGGTTCTCCAACGGTTATCCACAGGCAGGTTCACCTTATTTGTGTACAAGCCATTGAAACTGTTGAATTTTTGATCAATTCCCGCAAAGCCTTGCCCGTCATGGCGCACAAGGCAATCTCCCCAGGTTATCCACAGGCGGATGCACGATTAACTTGGATAACCTGCGAACAGTGCGATAGCAGCCACTCAAATATCCGTCTTCAACACCAATTCCACCATCAGATCATCCGCGAGGGTTTCGAGCCGGGCCTGCAGATCGTCCAGTGAAAGCGTGAGAGGCACGCCCAGTACCGCGTCGGCGTGGAACAGCAGTTCGCTGCTCATGGGTGCCGGGGTGATGTCGGTGATCAGGCTTTCGACGTTGACGCCCTGCCCGGTCAGCAAGCGGGTGATATCACGAACGATGCCGGGGCGGTCATTGCCGACAAGCTGCATGCTGATGGTTTTCCAGGAGCCGAGGGTTTCGGCTGTGCTTTCGGCAAGTTGCACATGAATGCCATGAACCGTCAGCACCCGCAGGGCCTGGATCAGTTCATCCTGGCTTTCAGGCGAGACGCCAACCCGCAGGATACCGGCGAATTGCCCGGCCATGCGCGACATGCGGCTCTCCAGCCAGTTGCCGCCATGATCGGCGATGCATTGGGCGATACGCTCGACCTGCCCGGGCTTGTCGGGTGCAACCACAGTGACTACGAGATGATTCACAGGTGACTACCTCTGCTTTCAAAAAGACTCCGCCAGACCTCGGCGGGTGTCGCGAAAGTATAGGCAAGGTTCACACAAGCACGGCAAAGCGAAGAACGTGTACCGTTTTGATAATTATCTGGAACAATCGTCGTCATTTTTGAGAACATCCGGGTCGGCAGCGTGACTGGTCGTGAAACTTCAGTCGTTTGATGACATATTCATTCCCCATCGCTGCTCCTCATGTAGTATTCCGCGGCGCGCACTACATAACACCGAAACCAATAACAGAGCGCTCCTTGAGTGAGCTCGACCTGCTGAGCAGAGTGAGGCAAGTGCAATGACTGAGTACGTTCAAGTCGGTGACCTGCAGGTCGCCAAAGTCCTGTTCGACTTCGTGCAGAACGAAGCCACCCCGGGAACCGGCGTCGATGCCGCAGCGTTCTGGGCCGGGGCGGACAAACTGATCCATGAGCTTGCGCCCAAGAACAGAGCCCTGCTCGCCAAACGTGATGACTTGCAGGCAAGAATCGATGCCTGGCACCAGTCCAACGCCGCACAGGCCCACGACGCCTCGGCTTACAAAGCTTTCCTTCAGGAAATCGGTTATCTGCTGCCAGAAGCGGCAGATTTCCGGATCACGACACAAAACGTCGATGAAGAAATTGCCACCATGGCCGGCCCGCAACTGGTCGTGCCGGTGATGAATGCCCGCTTCGCCCTCAATGCCTCCAATGCACGCTGGGGCTCGCTGTACGACGCGCTCTATGGCACCGATGCCATCAGCGAAGAAGGCGGGGCCGAAAAGGGCAAGGGCTACAACAAGGTTCGCGGTGACAAGGTGATTGCCTTCGCCCGCGCCTTCCTCGACGAGGCCGCCCCTCTGGCGGCTGGCTCACACGTGGATTCAACCGCTTATAAACTGATCGATGGCAAACTGGTCATCAGCCTCAAGGGCGGCAGCAATACCGGCCTCAAGGACGACGCGCAACTGATCGGTTTCCAGGGCGATCCTTCTGCACCGCTGGCCATTCTGCTCAAGCACAACGGCCTGCACTTCGAGATCCAGATCGATGCTTCCAGCCCGGTCGGCCTGACAGACCCGGCAGGTGTGAAAGACATCCTGATGGAAGCCGCGCTGACCACCATCATGGACTGCGAAGACTCCATCGCCGCAGTCGATGCCGACGACAAGGTCGTGGTGTATCGCAACTGGCTGGGCCTGATGAAAGGTGACCTGGCCGAAGAAGTGGCCAAGGGCGGTGAAACCTTTACCCGCACCATGAACCCCGACCGTGTCTACACCACGCCCGAAGGCAACGAAGTCACGCTGCATGGCCGCTCGTTACTGTTCATCCGCAACGTGGGTCACCTGATGACCATCGATGCGATTCTGGACAAGCAAGGCAACGAAGTGCCCGAAGGCATTCTCGACGGCCTGCTGACCAGCCTCGCTGCGATCCATAACCTCAATGGCAATACGTCGCGCAGCAATAGCCGCAGCGGCTCCGTGTACATCGTCAAACCCAAGATGCATGGCCCGGAAGAAGCCGCATTCACCAATGAGCTGTTCGGCCGCATCGAACAAGTCCTGGGCTTGCCGCGCAACACGCTGAAAGTCGGCATCATGGACGAAGAACGCCGCACCACGGTCAACCTCAAGGCCTGTATCCAGGCGGCGAGCGAGCGCGTGGTGTTCATCAACACCGGTTTCCTGGACCGCACGGGCGACGAAATCCACACCTCCATGGAAGCAGGCCCGGTCGTTCGCAAGGCGCAGATGAAGGCCGAGAAATGGATCGGTGCCTACGAGAACTCCAACGTCGATATCGGCCTGAAGTGCGGCCTGCAAGGCCGGGCACAGATCGGCAAGGGCATGTGGGCCATGCCGGACCTGATGGCGGCGATGCTGGAACAGAAAATCGCGCACCCTCTGGCTGGCGCAAACACCGCCTGGGTGCCTTCGCCTACAGCGGCAGCCCTGCACGCCTTGCACTATCACAAGGTCGACGTGTTCGCCCGTCAGGCCGAGCTGGCGCAACGAGTGCCCGCTTCGGTGGATGACATCCTCACCATTCCGCTGGCGCCACAGGTCAACTGGACACCGGAAGAGATTCAGAACGAACTGGACAACAATGCCCAGGGCATTCTTGGCTATGTCGTACGCTGGATCGATCAGGGTGTGGGTTGCTCGAAAGTGCCGGATATCAATGACATCGGCCTGATGGAAGACCGCGCAACGCTGCGCATCTCCAGCCAGCACATGGCCAACTGGCTGCGTCATGGCGTGGTCAACGAAGCCCAGGTACTGGAAAGCCTCAAGCGCATGGCGCCGGTGGTGGATCGGCAGAACGCCAACGACCCTCTATATCGCCCGCTGGCTCCGGACTTCGATAGCAATATCGCGTTCCAGGCCGCCGTCGAACTGGTGGTAGAAGGCACTAAACAGCCTAACGGTTACACCGAGCCGGTGCTGCATCGCCGTCGTCGGGAGTTCAAGGCTCAAAACCGGTAGCGGTTTTCGCGACTGAAGTCGCGAAAGCTCTAAGCCTCAAGCTACAAGCGGCAAGTTAAGAGCACAGCGCGTACACCACCCGCTTTTTCTTGCAGCTTGAAGCTTAGAGCTTGCAGCTCAATCTCTCCTACGCGCAGGGAGCGACTTCAGGCTCAGGTCATCCCCAGCTCACGCTTCACCAACCGCACAAGCTGCTTGGTATTGAGCGGCTTGAGCAGGAAGTCCACCACGCTCAAGTGCATGGCATCGATGGCATCGCGCACGTTGGCATCGCCTGAAACGATGATGATCGGCAAGGCGGCGCGTTCGGAATCGCGGACCTGGCGGATCAGGTCAAGCCCGTCGCAAGGCGCCATGCGCAGATCGGTGATCAACAGGCCTATGGACTGCTTGGTTTCAAGCAGCTCCATGGCGCTATTGCCACCACCGGCCGTCATGCAACTGATGTCATTGAGACTAAGAATCTCGGCCAGCAACTCGCGAGCATCGCTGTCGTCGTCGACGATCAGCACACGCTGCGGCAAATCACGATTGGGCTGGAGCATGACCTCTGTAAGGGCATCACGCTCTTCATCGCTCAAGATGTCGTGGTCACTCATTACCGTCTCATCATTCCCTGGACTAATTCTGACAGCAGATCAGGTTAAACCTGCGGCGCACTTCAAAGGCTTCCCAGCCGGATATTCGAGCGCGATCCCATGCGTTCGTCAAAACTGTTCTACAAGAACCCCGGCACCGGAGCACTACCCACAGCGTAAGACTTACGTCCAATGGGCACTGCGACGGAAGCGGCCGACCATGACCACCAATAACAAAAACGCGGTAGACGGTCATGAGCAAAGCCGACGCTTTCACCCAGGCAGGCAAGACAGCGGTGTTGCAGAACATTCACGGCACCATGCAGTTCCTGCAAAAATTCCCGCCGTTCAATCAGATGGAAAACGCCCATCTTGCGTACCTGGTTGAACAGTGTCAGCTACGTTTTTACGCCAGCGACGAGAGCATCATCAAGCCAGCCGATGGTCCAGTAGAGCACTTTTATATCGTTAAGCAAGGGCGAGTGGTAGGGGAACGACCACATTCGGCCAAAGGCGGCACCGAAACCACCTTTGAAATCACCACCGGAGAATGCTTCCCGCTGGCGGCTCTGTTGGGCGAACGGGCAACACGTACCGAACATCTGGCAGCCGAAGATACTTTTTGCCTGCAACTGAACAAACAGGCATTCATCAAGCTGTTTGCACTGTCCACCACCTTCCGGGACTTCGCCTTGCGCGGGGTCAGCAGCCTGCTGGATCAGGTCAACCATCAAGTCCAGCAACGCGCCGTGGAAACCCTGGGCACTCAATATTCCCTGAATACCCGCCTTGGCGAATTGGCCATGCGCCATCCGGTGATGTGCAGCCCAGAAACACCGATGCGCGAAGCTGTGAAAATGATGCACGAGCAGCAAGTGGGCAGCATCGTGATAGTCGATGAGCAGCAGGCACCACTGGGCATCTTCACGCTACGCGATTTGCGCGAAGCCGTGGCCGACGTCAATGTCGACTTCAGCCAGGCGATCAAGCACACCATGAGCCCGGCGCCGTTTCACCTGAGCCCCGACGCCAGCGCCTTCGATGCCGCCATCGCCATGACCGGCCGCCACATAGCCCATGTCTGCCTGGTCAAGAGTGGACGCTTGTGCGGCGTAGTGTCAGAGCGCGATCTGTTTTCCCTGCAACGTGTGGACCTGGTGCATCTGGCGCGTACCATCCGTAATGCACCACGGATCGAGGCTCTGACCAATCTGCGCGGCGATATTGTGCAACTGGTCGACCGGATGCTGGCTCACGGCGCCTCTTCAACCCAGATCACCCAGATCATTACCCTGCTCAACGACCACACCGTATGCCGGGTCATCGAACTGACCCTGGAAGAGAAAGGCGATCCCGGCGTGCCTTTCAGTTGGCTGTGCTTCGGCAGCGAAGGACGGCGTGAACAGACGCTGCACACCGATCAGGACAACGGAATCCTGTTTGAAGCCAGTGATGCCGCGCAGGCAGCGGAAATACGCGCGCTGTTGCTGCCCATCGCCGAGCGTATCAACCAGAGCCTTGCCCAGTGCGGCTTCAGCCTGTGTAAAGGCAATATCATGGCCAGTAATCCCGAGCTGTGCCTGTCACGCAGCGAATGGTCCAGACGCTTCTCGGCCTTCATTCGCGAAGCCACACCGGAAAACCTGCTGGCATCGAGCATCTACTTCGATCTGCGGGTGGTCTGGGGCGACGAAGCCGGGTGTGAACAATTGCGTCGCGGCATCCTCGATCAGGTTGCGGACAACCGCCTGTTCCAGCGCATGATGGCCGACAATGCCCTGCGACAGCGCCCGCCGGTCGGGCGTTTCAAGGACTTCGTGCTGGCACGCAAGGGCAGCGACAAGGACACTCTGGACCTCAAGACTGAAGGCCTGACGCCGTTTGTCGATGGTGCCAGACTGCTCGCGCTGGCCAATGGCATCGGTGCCAACAACACGCTGGAGCGACTGCGCCAACTGGTGGAACGCGAGGTCATCGACCCGCTGGACGGTGCCGCCTATGAAGAGGCTTACCACTTCATTCAACAGACCCGCATGCTGCAACATCAACTGCAAAGCCGCCAGAATCTGCCGTACTCCAACCGCATCGACCCTGACACCCTGAACCATCTGGACCGTCGCATTCTGCGCGAGTCATTCCGACAGGCTCAACGCCTGCAAACCAGCCTGACCATGCGTTATCAACTATGAATCTGTTTGAGTGGTTACGACCGCGCCCGAAAAAGACACCTCTGGACAGCCATCAATTGCAGCGTCTGGCAGAACTGCCCGCCTTCGCTAAGCTCAGTGATCAACCGTTGCGCAAACAGCGCTGGGTTGTGCTTGATCTGGAAACCAGCGGCCTGAACATGAACCGCGATCAGGTTCTGTCCATCGGCGCTGTGGTGATCGAGGATGGCGCCATCGACCTTGGCCAGCAGTTCGAGCGCACGATTCTGCGCGTCGATCACAAAGTCAGCCCGGCTGTGCTTATTCATGGCCTGGCGCCCAGTACCATTGCGGCCGGTAGCGAGCCGGTCGAGGCTTTTCTGGACTTTCTGGAGTTCGCGGGCTCAAGCCCGGTGCTGGCTTTCCACGCACCGTTCGACCAGCACATGCTGTCCCGCGCCCTGAGAGACAGCCTGGACTATCGCTTACAGCACCCGTTCTTCGATGTCGCAGATATCGCCCCGATGCTCTGCCCGGACGCAAACCTGCGTCAGGCCGGGCTGGACGACTGGACGAACTTTTTCGGACTGCACGCCGAAGAGCGCCACCATGCCAGCGCCGACGCACTGGTCACGGCTGAACTGGCCTTGATCCTGTTCAGCCATGCACGCCGCCAGGGCATCGACAGCCCCGCCCGCCTGGAGGAATCCCTGGGTCAATGGCGCAGGCGCAAGCAGAACCATTCGTTTTAATTCCTCGCATCACCCCTTCCTTCAGCACCTGAAATTCTGTCGTCGCGGGCAAGCCCCCTCCCACACATCATCATTCCAATGTGGGGGGAGGGCTTGCCCGCGACGCTTTTTCGATGTGAACTTTTGTTAAAAACAAAAAATACTTCACATTATTCACTCACTGATCCACTATCAGATTCACAGATCAGAACAATATCGTCCGTTTGCTGGCTCAACAGGCATCGGCACAGACTTGAGGATTGCTTCATGACTACGAAGAATGTTGGCGTTATCGGCCTGGGTGCCATGGGTCTGGGCATTGCCCGCTCGCTGCTGCGCAATGGCTTCAATGTGCATGCCTGCGATGTGCGCACCAGCGTGACCGAAGCGTTCGCCCAGGAAGGTGGTGTTGCCTGCGACTCGCCTGCCAGCATGGCTGCCGCCTGCGATGTGATCATCACTGTCGTGGTCAACGCCGAACAGACTGAAACAGTCCTCTTTGGCGAGAACGGCGCCATCGGCGCACTGCGCCCCGGCAGCCTGGTCATCGGCTGTGCCACCGTTGCTCCAACCTTCGCCGTCGAACTGGGCCAGCGTCTGGTCGATCAAGGCCTACTGTACCTCGATGCTCCGATCTCCGGCGGCGCAGCCAAGGCGGCTGCCGGCCAGATGACCATGATGACCTCAGGCCCGGCAGAGTCCTACGCCAAGGCAGAAGCCGTGCTCAACGGCATGGCGGGCAAGGTCTACCGTCTGGGCGACGTGCATGGCCTGGGCTCGAAAGTCAAAATCATCAACCAGTTGCTGGCTGGCGTACACATCGCGGCAAGTGCCGAAGCCATGGCCCTGGGCCTGCGCGAAGGTGTCGATGCAGACGCCCTGTACGAAGTGATCACCAACAGCGCCGGTAACTCGTGGATGTTCGAGAACCGTGTGCCACACATCCTCAAGGCGGATTACACACCGCTCTCGGCGGTGGACATTTTCGTCAAGGATCTGGGCCTGGTCCTGGATACCGCACGCACCAGCAAATTCCCGCTGCCACTGTCGGCCACTGCTCATCAAATGTTCATGCAGGCTTCCAGCGCCGGTTTCGGTCGCGAGGATGACTCGGCAGTGATCAAGATCTTCCCGGGCATCGAACTGCCAAAAGCCAAACCAGAACAAGCCTGAGGAGCGCCCCATGACTCTGACCTCCTCCCGCCCGTTGCTGGGCTGCATCGCCGATGACTTCACCGGCGCCACGGACCTGGCCAACATGCTGGTCCGCGGCGGTATGCGCACTGTGCAAAGCATCGGTATCCCGAGCGCTGAAATGGCTGCCGGTCTTGATGCCGACGCCATCGTGATTGCCCTCAAATCACGTACCACGCCAACAGCCGAAGCCGTGGAAGAATCCCTGGCCGCTCTGGAGTGGCTGCGCGAGCGCGGCTGCGAACAAATTTTCTTCAAGTACTGCTCGACCTTCGACTCGACTGCCGCTGGCAATATCGGCCAGGTCAGCGAAGCTCTGCTGGCAAAGCTCAACAGCGATTTCACCCTGGCCTGCCCGGCCTTCCCGGAAAACGGTCGCACCATCTTCCGTGGCCATCTGTTCGTGCAGGATCAACTGCTCAACGAATCGGGCATGCAGAACCACCCGCTGACCCCAATGACCGACGCCAATCTGGTGCGTGTCCTGCAAGAGCAGACCAGCAAGAAAGTCGGCCTGTTGCGCTACGACACCGTCGCCAAGGGCGTGGACGCCGTACGCAGCAAGATCGCCGAACTGCGCGCCGACGGCGTGGGCATGGCAATTGCCGATGCCGTCTCCGATGCCGATCTGTATGTGCTGGGCGAAGCCTGTGCCGACCTGCCGTTGCTGACCGGTGGCTCAGGCCTGGCGCTGGGCCTGCCGGGCAACTTCCGCAAGGCAGGCAAGCTGCGCGATATCGATGCTGCAAAACAGGCCGCAGTCAGCGGTGGCGAAGTCGTCCTGGCAGGCAGCGCTTCGGTGGCCACCAATGGTCAGGTCGCGGCCTGGCTGGAAGGCAACCGTCCTGCCCTGCGCATCAATCCGCTGGACCTCGCGGCTGGCAAGCCGGTGGTCGAGCAGGCACTGGCGTTCGCCCGTAATGCCGGGCAAACCGTTCTGATCTACGCCACCAGCACGCCGGACGAAGTCAAGGCCGTGCAAAAGGAACTGGGCGTCGAGCGCTCCGGTGCCATGGTCGAGGAGGCGCTGGGCCAGATCGCCAAAGGCTTGCTGGAGTCGGGTGTACGTCGCTTTGTCGTCGCCGGTGGCGAAACCTCCGGCGCAGTCGTCCAGGCACTGGGCGTGCAATTGTTGCAGATCGGCGCACAGATCGATCCGGGCGTTCCGGCGACAGTCAGCAACGGCGCACAACCGCTGGCGCTGGCACTCAAGTCCGGCAACTTCGGTGCCCGTGACTTCTTCGCCAAAGCCCTCAAGCAACTGGCAGGAGAAGCTTGATGAGCAGCGAAAAAGCCCTGCGCGAAGAAATCTGCGATGTCGGCAGGCTGCTTTATGGCCGTGGCTACACGGTCGGCAGCGCCGGCAACATCAGCGCCCGCCTTGATGACGGTTGGCTGATCACCCCGACCGACGCCTGCCTGGGCCGTCTGGACCCGGCGGATATCGCCAAGGTCAATCTGGCGGGTGAATGGGTGTCCGGCAACAAGCCGTCCAAGACCCTGGCCCTGCATCGCGAGGTCTATGACCGCAACCCTGAAGTGGGCGGCGTGGTGCATACCCACTCGACGCATCTGGTCGCTCTGACACTGGCTGGCGTCTGGAAAGAAGACGACATCCTGCCGCCATTGACGCCGTATCAGGTGATGAAAGTCGGGCATATCCCGCTGATTGGCTACGAACGTCCAGGCTCCCCGAAAGTCGCCGAGCGCGTCGCGCAACTGGCCAACAGTGTGCGCGGCGTGATGCTGGAACGACTGGGCCCGGTGGTCTGGGAAAGCTCGGTCGCAAAGGCCTGCTATGCCCTGGAAGAACTCGAAGAAACCGCTCGCCTGTGGCTGATGACCAACCCCAAGCCTGCGCCACTGGAACCCGCCGCCCTTGAAGAGCTGCGTCAGGTTTTCGGCGCGAAGTGGTAATTCGCAAGCATTGATCGGGAGTCGTTCCTCGACTCTCGATCGACTACGGCACCACCAAAGACAATAACAACAGGACTCAAGAGCATGAATCACCCCTATCTCGCTTTTGTCAGCTATTGCTCAGCGTTTGTCTCGCTCACTCCTTGCGGGAGTACACGGGCATGACTCCCTTCATGTTGATGGCCATCGCGGGCGCAGGTATCGCGCTGCTGCTGTTCCTGGTTCTCAAATACAAATTCCAGCCTTTCGTTGCCCTGATGCTGGTCAGCATCATCGTGGCGCTGGTCGCCGGGGTTAAACCGGCCGATCTGGTCGCGACCATCGAAGGCGGCATGGGCAAGACCCTTGGTCATATCGCGATCATCATTGCCCTGGGCGCGATGATCGGGCGCATCATCGAACTGTCGGGAGGTGCCGAAGCACTGGCCAAGACGCTGATCGAGCGCTTCGGTAACAAGCGCACACCACTGGCGCTGACGGTTGCCGGTTTCATGGTCGGCATTCCAGTGTTCTTCGAGGTTGGCGTGATCATCCTTATGCCACTGGCCTACGGCGTGGCACGGGCCGCACGTAAGCCGTTGCTGATCTTCGCCTTGCCGATGTGCGCCGCATTGCTGGCCGTGCATGCATTCCTGCCACCACATCCGGGTGCCGTCGCCGCTGCCAGCCAGTTGGGCGCAGACCTGGGTCGTGTACTGATGCTGGGCATTCCGATGGTCGCGGTGCTGTGCATCATCGGCTACTTCGTCGCCGGGCGCATGACCCGCAAGACCTACCCGATGACCGACGATATCCGCAGCGAAGTCTACGGCCCGCACGTCACCAACGAAGACCTCGAAGCCTGGGCGCGCAACGACTATTCCACCGTTCGCGAAGCGACTCAGGCCAGGACACTGGGTGGCGAAGAAAGCGCCAGCAGCCTTGCAAGCAAACTGCCGCCAGCGCCTGCACCGGGTTTCGGCCTGATCATTGCCCTGATTCTGCTGCCTATCATCCTGATCCTGCTGGGTACGCTGGCCACCACCATGTTGCCTGTGACCTCAACCCTGCGCAGCGTGCTGACCGTATTGGGCGCGCCTCTGGTTGCCCTGTTGATCGATACCCTGCTGTGCGCCTGGCTGCTGGGTTCGCGTCGTGGCTGGAGCCGTTCCCAGGTATCGGATGTGATCGGTTCGGCATTGCCGGGCGTAGCCATGGTGATCCTGATCGCCGGTGCCGGTGGTGTGTTCGGTAAAGTGCTGGTCGATACCGGGATTGGCGCGGTGGTTTCCGAAGCCCTGCGCAATACCGGCCTGCCGGTTCTGGCTCTGGGCTTTCTGCTGACCTTGCTGTTGCGTGCCGTTCAAGGCTCCACCACTGTGGCGCTGGTGACTACTGCCGGTATTCTCAGCCCGCTGATCGCTACGCTCGACCTGAGCGCCAACCACCTGGCCCTGCTTTGCCTGGCCATGGGCGGTGGCGGTCTTGCCATGTCGCACATCAACGATGCGGGCTACTGGATGTTCACCAAGCTGGCGGGCCTGAACGTTGCCGACGGCTTGCGCACCTGGACCGTACTGGTCACGCTGCTGGGTACATTGGGCTTCGTCCTGACCCTGCTGCTTTGGCCATTCGTCTGACCTTTAAAGACTGGAGTTAACATGCCTCGTTTTGCCGCCAACCTCAGCATGCTGTACCCACAGCATGACTTCCTTGAGCGCTTCGCCGCAGCCGCTGCCGATGGTTTCGGCGCGGTCGAGTATCTGTTCCCCTACGACTACAGTCCGCAGGAGCTCAAGCAACGCCTGAGCGACAACGGTCTGGTGCAGGCGCTGTTCAATGCTCCACCCGGAGACTGGGCTGCCGGTGAACGAGGCATCGCCACCTTGCCGGGCCGTGAAGCGGAGTTTCGCAGCGGCATCGAACGTGCGCTGGAATATGCCCAGGTCCTGGGCAATGACCGGATTCACGTCATGGCAGGCCTGCTGCCAGACGAGAACCTGCGTCAACGCCATCAGGCGGTGTATCTGGAGAACCTGGCATTCGCGGCTGAACAGGCCAGAACTGCCGGAGTGACCGTGCTGATCGAGCCGATCAACACCCGCGACATGCCTGGCTTCTTCCTCAACCGCCAGGATCAGGCGCAGGAGATTTGCCGCCAGGTGGGCGCCGACAATCTCAAGGTTCAGTTCGACTGCTACCACTGCCAGATCGTCGAAGGTGATCTGACAGCCAAGCTGCGCCGCGATTTTGCAGGGATTGGCCACATCCAGATCGCAGGTGTGCCGGATCGTCATGAACCGGACCTTGGCGAGCTGAACTACGCGCACCTGTTCGAGGTGATCGACCAGTTGGGCTATAAAGGCTGGATCGGTTGCGAATATCGTCCGAAGGGCGATACCAGCGAAGGCCTGGCGTGGCTACGCCAATTGCAGGGCTGATCGCTTGCCGTCCTGCCTCAGCGTTTGAGGCAGGACGCTTCCTTATTACTCTTCTGCTATGTCGAACTGGTCCTTGATATAGCGGATTTCAGTACGGCCATGGGGCGCAGGCAATCCATCGTCGCCCAGATTGACGAACACCATCTTCTCTACCGTCAGAATGCTCTTGCGGGTGATCTTGTTACGGACTTCACAGGTCAGGGTAATCGACGTCCGCCCGAACTCGGTGGCGGTAATCCCCAATTCAATGATGTCGCCCTGGCGCGAAGCGCTGACAAAGTTGATTTCAGAAATGTACTTGGTCACTACACGCTGATTGCCCAACTGGACGATGGCATAGATTGCAGCCTCTTCATCGATCCAGCGCAACAGGCTACCGCCGAATAACGTACCGTTGGGGTTGAGGTCTTCGGGCTTGACCCACTTGCGGGTGTGGAAATTCATATTCACTCCTGAGCGACTGCCAATGGATGCCTTCATGGCAGCATACCTAAAAACCCGAAGCCTGGGATTTCACTGATAGAAAACCTTGGGAAGAATCGCCAGCACAGCTATACTGCCACCCGTTTCAAAACGGTCATCTTCGCTTGATACCGTTCCCGCCACCTGTCCGAGGGGCGCTGCAGCAGGTTTTCCCTGTCAGGCTCGGATGGGGCGTTGTTTGACCGGTCCACTGGTCAAGCCTTAAACGCACAACGGCGCCCATTCGCATTTTTATGGAATGGAGACTCTCAATGAGTGCTGTAATCACGCCTGCAGAATTCAACGATTTCAAGGTAGCCGATATTTCCCTGGCAGCCTGGGGCCGTCGCGAAACCATCATCGCCGAATCCGAAATGCCTGCCCTGATGGGTCTGCGCCGCAAGTACGCCGGTGAGCAACCGCTCAAGGGCGCGAAGATCCTCGGCTGCATCCACATGACCATCCAGACTGCCGTGCTGATCGAAACACTGGTCGCACTGGGCGCTGAAGTTCGCTGGTCGTCGTGCAACATTTTCTCCACCCAGGATCAGGCCGCTGCCGCAATCGCCGCTGCCGGCATTCCTGTGTTCGCCTGGAAAGGCGAAACCGAAGAAGAATACGAGTGGTGCATCGAGCAGACCATCCTGAAAGATGGCCAGCCATGGGACGCCAACATGATCCTCGACGACGGCGGCGACCTGACCGAGATCCTGCACAAGAAATACCCACAGATGCTGGATCGCATCCATGGCGTGACCGAAGAAACCACCACTGGCGTACACCGCCTGCTGGACATGCTGGCCAAGGGCGAACTGAAAATCCCGGCCATCAACGTCAACGACTCGGTCACCAAGAGCAAGAACGACAACAAGTACGGCTGCCGTCACAGCCTGAACGACGCCATCAAGCGCGGCACTGACCACCTGCTGTCCGGCAAGCAGGCGCTGGTCATCGGTTACGGTGACGTGGGCAAGGGCTCGGCTCAGTCCCTGCGTCAGGAAGGCATGATCGTCAAGGTCACCGAAGTCGATCCGATCTGCGCCATGCAAGCCTGCATGGACGGTTTCGAAGTGGTTTCCCCGTTCATCGACGGCGAAAACGACGGCACCGAAGCCAGCATCGACAAGGCCCTGCTGGGCAAGATCGACCTGATCGTGACCACCACCGGCAACGTCAACGTCTGCGACGCGAACATGCTCAAGGCGCTGAAAAAGCGCGCTGTGGTCTGCAACATCGGTCACTTCGACAACGAAATCGACACTGCTTTCATGCGCAAGAACTGGGCATGGGAAGAAGTGAAGCCACAGGTTCACAAGATCCACCGCACCGGCGCTGGCACTTTCGATCCACAGAACGATGACTACCTGATCCTGCTGGCCGAAGGCCGTCTGGTTAACCTGGGCAACGCCACAGGTCACCCAAGCCGCATCATGGACGGCTCGTTCGCCAACCAGGTTCTGGCACAGATCTTCCTGTTCGGCCAGAAGTACGCCGACCTGTCGCCTGCCCAGAAAGCAGAGCGCCTGACCGTTGAAGTACTGCCGAAGAAACTCGACGAAGAAGTGGCCCTGGAAATGGTCCGCGGCTTCGGCGGCGTCGTGACCAAACTGACCAGGACACAGGCCGACTACATCGGCGTGACCGTCGAAGGTCCGTTCAAGCCACACGCATATCGTTACTAAGTAGCGGCAAGCTGCAAGCCACAGGCAGCAAGTAAAAGCATTCCGTTTGCTTGCTGCCCGGGCCTGAAGCCTGCTCCTTTTATCGCTATTCATGCAGCCGTGAGCTGTAAGCTCCAGACTCTTGAGACAGGCGCACAGCCCTCTTGCAGCTTGGAGCTTGAAGCTTGCCGCTGGAGGCTCCCTCCACCATGTCCCAAGACCGCCGTTTCAGCTTCGAGTTCTTCCCGACCAAGACCGACGCTGGGCATGAAAAGCTGCTGACCGTTGCGCGTCAGCTGGCCAGCTACAACCCGGATTTTTTCTCCTGCACCTATGGTGCCGGTGGCTCCACCCGTGACCGCACGATCAACACCGTGCTGCAACTGGAAAACGAAGTCAGAATCCCTGCGGCACCGCACCTGTCGTGCGTTGGCGACAGCAAAGCCCAATTGCGCGAGCTGCTGACCCAGTACAAGAATGCCGGGATCAAGCGTATCGTCGCCCTGCGCGGTGACCTGCCATCCGGTATGGGCATGGCCAGCGGTGAACTTCGTTACGCCAGTGACCTGGTGTCCTTCATTCGTGAAGAAACCGGCGGTCACTTCCATATCGAAGTGGCGGCGTACCCGGAGATGCATCCCCAGGCCCACAACTTCGACGACGACGTGAAAAACTTCGTCCACAAGGCCAAGGCCGGTGCCGACAGCGCGATCACCCAGTACTTCTTCAACGCCGACAGCTACTTCCACTTTCTGGAGCGCGTACAGAAGAAGGGTGTGAACCTGCCGATCGTGCCGGGCATCATGCCTATCACCAACTACAGCAAACTGGCCCGTTTCTCGGATGCCTGCGGTGCGGAAATTCCGCGCTGGGTCCGCAAACAGCTGGAAGCCTATGGTGACGATATCCAGAGCATCCAGGCCTTCGGTGAGCAAGTCATCACCGAAATGTGCGAGCGCCTGCTCGAAGGCGGCGCACCGGGTCTGCACTTCTACACGCTCAACCAGGCAGAACCAAGCCTGGCCATCTGGAACAACCTGAAGCTGCCACGCTGACAGGGTATTCTCCAGGCAGGGTCTTTCGGCAATCGATGTCCGAAAGATCCTGCAGCAAAAACCGTTGGGCAGCATGAAAGCAGCGCAGCGCGTTTGCTCTGTTATACTCCAGCCTTCCCGCCAGGCTTACGCCCGGACGCTCGGTCTTGCAGAAGCCATCTCGATCACGAAAACAGCGCATTTCCAACCCGCGCCGATGACACGAGATGAATCAAAGACCCTGCAGGACCGGACGGGATCGCGTCTTCTCAGTCTCTGTACACAAGGCCGGCAATCAAGCGATTGGCCGCTTCTACAAGACCTGAACGTCATTCGCGCCAGGCAGACTATCCCTTGAGCTCAAGCTCCAACAGAACAGGATTACTCATGTCCTTTGCTTCCCTCGGTCTCTCCGAGGCTTTAGTCCGCGCTATCGAGGCAGCGGGCTATACCCAGCCTACTCCGGTGCAACAGCGGGCCATCCCCGCCGTGTTGCAAGGTCGCGACCTCATGGTTGCGGCACAGACAGGTACTGGTAAAACCGGTGGCTTCGCCCTCCCGATTCTGGAGCGGTTGTTCCCCAACGGTCATCCGGACAAATCCCAGCGTCACGGCCCGCGCCAACCCCGCGTTCTGGTCCTGACCCCAACCCGCGAGCTGGCTGCCCAGGTCCACGACAGCTTCAAGATCTATGCCCGCGATCTGAAGTTCGTCAGCGCCTGCATCTTCGGCGGCGTCGGCATGAACCCGCAGGTCCAGGCCATGGCCCGTGGCGTGGACGTGCTGGTGGCCTGCCCTGGCCGCCTGCTCGACCTGGCCGGCCAAGGCAGCGTCGACCTGTCCCACGTTGAAATCCTGGTGCTCGATGAAGCAGACCGGATGCTCGACATGGGTTTCGTCCATGACGTGAAAAAGGTACTTGCCCGCCTGCCTGCCAAGCGCCAGAACCTGCTGTTCTCGGCGACGTTCTCCAACGACATTACCGCCCTGGCTGGCAAGTTGCTGCACAACCCGGAGCGCATCGAAGTCACGCCACCGAACACCACGGTCGAGCGTATCGAGCAACGGGTTTTCCGTCTGCCAGCCAACCACAAGCGCTCGCTGCTGGCGCACCTGATCACTCAGGGCGCGTGGGAGCAGGTGCTGGTTTTCACCCGCACCAAGCACGGCGCCAACCGTCTGGCCGAGTACCTGGACAAGCACGGCCTCAGCGCTGTCGCGATCCACGGCAACAAGAGCCAGAATGCCCGTACCAAAGCCCTGGCCGACTTCAAGGCAGGCGAAGTGCGGATCATGGTCGCCACCGATATCGCCGCCCGCGGCCTGGATATCGACCAGTTGCCACACGTGGTCAACTTCGAGCTGCCTAACGTCGATGAAGACTACGTTCACCGTATCGGTCGTACCGGCCGTGCGGGCCGTACCGGCGAGGCGATCTCGCTGGTCGCGCCGGACGAAGAGAAGCTGCTCAAAAGCATCGAGCGCATGACCCGTCAGAAAATCCCTGACGGCGATCTGATGGGCTTCGATATCAATGCCGTCGAGGCCGAAAAGCCTGAAGTTCGCGAGCGTCCGGATGTTCGTAATCCGCGTGCGCCTCGTGCTCCACGCGGTGAAGGCGAAAAGAGCAGCAACAACGGCGGCCGTCGCGACAAGGGCAAGGACAAAGGCAAGGAAAAACCTGCGGCCGCAGCTTCCGGCGAACGTCCGGCACGCCAGCCGCGGGAAAGAAAACCTCGCGAAGGCACGCCACGCGAACAGCGTCAGTCGCAACCGCCACGTCCATCGTCCGATCGCGCACCTGACGAGTTCCTGGATGACGAAGTGGATAACTTCGGTAACCGCGCTGACTATGTAAGCCCTTATCAAGGCAAGAATCAGGGTCGCGGCCGCCGTCCTGGAGCGCCTGCCGCTCCGGGCGCAACACCCGCTGGCGCCGGACGTCCGCAAGGCTCAGGCCGCCCGGGCAACCCACGCAGCTCAGGCAGCGGAGCCGGCACCGGCGGCGCACCCGCCAAACGCACTGGCTCGGGTTCCGGCCCGCGCAGTGGTGGTGCCCGTGACGGCCAACCGCGTAATCGCCGCCCGGCACGTGACGATCAGCCTCGTCAGGAACCGGCAGTTCGCAGCCAGCGTGAAGGCCAGCAGCCGCAGCCGAAAATCGTGCACAAGGAATCGAAAATCGACCGGTTCCCTTCTGCCGAGCAGCTCGATCAGTTGCCAAGCCGCCCACGCGGTGAAAAACCGGCCCTGCTGACTCGCAACCGCGATAGCTGACGGCACGGCTGAAACAGAAACGCCCCGACTGGTTCGGGGCGTTTTTGTATGTGGCTAAAACAGGAACGCCGACACAAGGTCGGCGTTCCGTCGATCAGACAGCGCTTACTTCTTCTGGACACCTTCGAGGGTGATGTCCAGGTCCAGCGTCTGAGAAGTCGGACCTGGGCCTTTGATGCCGAAGTCGTTCAGGTTCAGAGTGCTGGTACCGTTGAAGCCGGCACGGTAGCCGCCCCATGGATCCTTGCCTTCGCCGTTGAAGGTAGCCTTGATCACGATTGGCTTGGTGACGCCGTGCAGGGTCAGGTCGCCAGTGACGTCAGCGGTTTTCGCGCCGGTGGATTTGACGCTGGTGGAAACGAACTTGGCTTCAGGGTATTTGCCAGCGTCCAGGAAGTCCTTGCTGAGGATGTGCTTGTCGCGCTCGGCATGGTTGGTGAACAGGCTGGCGGTTTTCAGTTCGACAGCGATCTTGCTGGCTTCAGGCTTGGCAGCGTCGAAGCTGAAAGTACCGTCCCAGTCCTTGAACGTGCCGTGGATGAAGCTGTAGCCCAGGTGGCTGATCTTGAAGTCGATGAAAGCGTGCTGGCCTTCCTTGTCGATCACGTAATCAGCAGCCATCGCCTGACCGGCAGACAACAGAGCGGTACCCAGAGCCAGAGCGGCGAGAGACTTCTTCAACATGCTTTTATTCCCGTTTTGGTTGAACAATCAGTTACGACCCAGCATACGCTTGAGGGTCACATCGCGATCGATGAAGTGGTGTTTCAGTGCAGCCAGGCCATGGAACCCCGCAAAAACCACGATGAGCCATGCCAGATAAAGATGAATCCAGCCCGCCGTTTCCGCCTGTTCGGGAAGGCCACTGACCAGCGCTGGCACCTCGAACAAACCGAAAACCGGAATCCCCACGCCGTCGGCGGTGGAAATCAGGTAACCGGCGAACATCACAGCAAACAGAACGACATACAGAAACAAGTGACCAAATGCAGCACCAATGCGCGTCAGCTTACTGTAGCTGGCCAATGGTGGAGGCGGCGGGCTGAGCAGGCGCCAGACCACACGGAACAGCATCACTGCAAACAGTGTGATACCGATGCTCTTGTGCAGATCGGGCCCGGCCTTGCGCCAGGTATCGTAATAATCCAGTCCCACCATCCATAGCCCAAGCGCAAACAACCCGAAGACTACAACCGCTACACCCCAATGCAGCACCATGCCGACCAGACCGTAGCGAGAGGATGAATTACGTAACTGCATCGCAAATACCCTGTAATAAGTGTTACCAGACTAGCTTTTTATCTATCGAATGAAAGCGCAAAATTTCGCTCTGAACTATCGAAAAATACGATGAATATTTTTCTACCCTCTACCTTTCGATTTTCCACCTGGGTCCTTTTCGACGACCGCAGGCTGTTCCGCTGACGCAGCATCTCGATAAATCACACTCAGTAACACTGTGCCATGACCGTCGGCATTTCGATGGCGATGAACGGCACTATTACGAAAGTTCCTCTGCACAGGCTGATAAAGAACGAATTCACCGCACATAAAAAAAGGGCGCGGTGTTTATCCGCGCCCTTCCTGTCAGCGATGGCTGGGTCAGTTCTTGACGTCAGCCGGTGCTGCTTCGGTTTTAGCCGGTGCTTTCGGAGCCGTGGCCGGTTTGGCAGGTGCCTTTTCCTTCACAGCCTCTTTCTTGGCGGCCTCTTTTTTCACAGCTTCCTTGGCAGGTGCTTTCCTGGCTGGTTCAGCCTTGGCCGGAGCCTTCTTGGCAGGCTCGACTTTCGCAGGGGCCTTGGCAGGTTCGGCCACCGGCGCAACCACCGGAGCGACAGGCACAGGCGCCGGAAGCGGAGCTGGAGCTGGCTCGGGGGCTTTCTCGACCGCCTTCTCGGCAGGTTTTTCAGCAGCCTTGTCGGAAGAATCGCCAAAACCGAACAGATTGCTGAAGAAGCCACCTTCCGACTTCTTCACAGCCGGGGCAGGTGCCACTGGCGGAACCACCTTGACCGGCTCGAACGACTTGCCCGCCGCCAGATCCTGTACCTGACTGGCTGCACGCTGACCGCTGCGCAGAGCGCCTTCCAGCGTGCCGGGATACAGAGCGTCAGTGTGTTCACCCGCAAAAGCTACACGCTGCACGGGCTTTTCCCACAGACGCCAGTACTTGCTGATCTGACCGGGGCCAAAGGCCAGGTAAGAACCGCCTGTTGAAGGATCGACGCTGTAACGACGGATTTCATAGCCGGTGTAGGCACCACGCGCCTGTGGATAAAACGTGTGCAAGCGGATCAGTACCTGATCGACCAGTTGCTTGTCGCCAAACGCCTGCATGATCCGGGCATTGTCGCCAGACAGGTTGATCACCACATTGGCGCCGCCCTTGAGTGCTGGCTCGATCCACAGCATGCCCAGGCCGGTATTGCTGAAGATCTCGCCCGACATGCGCGCCTTGCTGTCCCAGACCGGCGTCTTGAACTTGAGCATGATCTGGTCGCGCCAGCCATAGTTGGTGCCCTTGAGGGCGCCCATGTGCTGGGCATCCAGCGCAGGCGTCATCTGAATATTGCTCAGCGAGCGCAAAGGCACGGCCAGCACCACGTAGTCGGCGCTGTAACCGACTGCGCCGACCTTGACCGTTACGCCGTCCTTGTCCTGCACGATGGCCGATACCGGAGAGCTGGTCTTGATGGTCTTGAGCTGTTTGACGAAAGCCTGGGCCAGCACCACGCTGCCACCCGGCAGACGTGCAGCGCGCTGATCGCGCTCATCCACTGCGCGGTAAACCCGCGACTGCTGGGCAAAATACAGCAGCGACAGACGCGAAGGCTCGTCATAGCGAGTACGGATCTGCTGATTGATCAACTGCCGCGCCGTCGCGGGCAGGTTCAGACGATCCAGCCAGTTGGACACGTTGATCTGATCCAGAGCGAACAGCGTGCTGTTGGCGGCCGGGTTTTCAGGGTTCTCGATGGAGCGTGCCAGGTTGTCCAGCGTCTCCTCGTAGCGCTTGATGGCCTCGGCGGTTGCCGGTTGCTTGAGCGCCAGATCGGCCTGGGTGAAATGCACACCGTCGATCAGATAACCGGGCGTCCGCACAAACTCAGGAGCTGGCACGCTCTGGATCTTGAAGCTGTCCAGATAACGGTTCAGAACCGGCTGCGCCTTGGCATTGCCGATCCACTCGCTGGTGGCAAGCCCCGAACGGCCGCCAATATTGGCCCTGGCCTCCAGCAGCGTCACCTGCCAGCCTTTGTTCTGCAACTCATAAGCCGCCGTCAGGCCTGCCAGCCCGCCTCCGACGACAATGGCTGTACGTTGTTTTTCATTCGCAAGCGTCGAAACGCTGACCAGCCCTATCACTACCAGCGCACACGCGCGCAGCCACCCAGAAAGCATTCCGTGAACTCCGAAAAACGTGGGGAAATTGCTAAAAACAACGAAGAGGCGCGCAGCATACGCCAGCCATAAAATGCCCGCCAGCGATGTTCTATACGATACAAATGGTTGTCCCACGGCCAGGCATTGCATAGGCTTGCGCGATTGTTCGCCCTCGCGTCATGCGAGCCGCTACCCGGAGATTGCAAATGGGCCTGAATGACCAGTGGATGCAACGCGACCTCAAGGTCCTGTGGCACCCCTGCACGCAGATGAAAGATCACGAAAACCTGCCACTGATTCCGATCAAACGCGGCGAAGGCGTCTGGCTGGAAGACTTTGAAGGCAAGCGTTATCTGGATGCCGTCAGTTCCTGGTGGGTCAACGTGTTCGGCCACGCCAACCCCCGCATCAACCAGCGGATCAAGGATCAGGTCGACCAACTGGAGCATGTGATTCTCGCAGGCTTCAGCCATCAACCGGTGATCGAGCTGTCCGAGCGGCTGGTCAAGCTTACTCCCGAAGGCCTTACACGCTGCTTCTACGCCGATAATGGCTCGTCCTGTATCGAAGTCGCGCTGAAAATGAGCTTTCACTACTGGCTCAATCGCGGCCAGCCGGACAAGAAACGCTTCGTGACCCTGACCAACAGCTATCACGGCGAAACCATGGCCGCGATGTCGGTAGGCGACGTGCCATTGTTCACCGAAACCTATAAAGCGCTGCTGATGGACACCATCAAAGTGCCGAGCCCGGACTGCTACCACCGGCCACAAGGCATGAGCTGGGAAGAACACTCGCGCAACATGTTCGCGGCCATGGAACAGACCCTGGCCGAGCATCACGACAGCGTTGCAGCGGTCATCGTCGAGCCGTTGATTCAGGGCGCGGGCGGCATGCGCATGTATCACCCGATCTATCTCAAGCTGCTGCGCGAGGCCTGTGATCGTTATGGCGTGCATCTGATTCACGATGAAATCGCCGTGGGCTTCGGCCGTACCGGCAGCATGTTTGCCTGTGAACAGGCCGGCATCCGCCCGGACTTCCTGTGCCTGTCCAAGGCCCTGACCGGCGGTTATCTGCCACTGGCCGCCTGCCTGACCACAGACGAAGTGTACGACGCCTTCTACGACGACTACCCGACGCTTCGCGCCTTCCTGCACTCCCACAGCTACACCGGCAACCCGCTGGCGTGTGCGGCAGCATTGGCGACCCTCGATATCTTCGAGCAGGACAATGTCATCGAGAACAACAAGGCGCTGGCACAACGCATGGCCACGGCCACCGCGCATCTGGTGGATCACCCGCATGTAGCCGAAGTGCGCCAGACCGGCATGGCACTGGCCATCGAAATGGTCCAGGACAAAGCGACCAAAACCGCTTACCCGTGGCAGGAGCGCCGAGGCCTGCAGGTTTTCCAGCACGCTCTGGAGCGCGGTGCGCTGTTGAGGCCGCTGGGCAGCGTGGTGTACTTCCTGCCGCCGTACGTGATCACACCCGAGCAGATCGACTTCCTGGCCGAAGTCGCCAGCGAAGGCATCGACATCGCTACCCGCAGCAGTATCAGCGTGGCCGTGCGCGAGAATTTCCATCCGGATTTTCGTGACCCCGGTTAAAACCCGTTAAACGGTAGGAGCGAATTTATTCGCGAGACGTCATTCAAGGCAGTGAATTTGTATGGGATGTACCGGCCCTTCGCGAATGAATTCGCTCCTACGGAAATTCCTGTTTTGTTTGATGACGGGGGGATTCATCCCCGAAAGCCACACACTGCACTTGTTAAAAAACAATCACCCAGAGAACCACCATGAGACTGTCCCGCTTCTTCATCGACGCCACCTTGAGCCTCGGCGAACACGAATTGCCCGAGGCCCAGGCACACTACATCAGTCGCGTACTGCGCATGGTCGAGGGCGATGCGCTGCAACTGTTCGATGGCTCGGGCACGGAGTTTCTCGGCACGCTGGTGGAAGTCGGCAAGAAGCGCGTGCGCGTCCAGCTCACTGAAAGCCTCGCCGGGCAGATCGAATCGCCGCTGCGTATTCATCTGGGCCAGGGCCTGTCTCGTGGCGAACGTATGGACTGGGCGATCCAGAAAGCCACAGAGCTGGGCGTCACGGAAATCACCCCCATCGTCAGCGAGCGCTGCGAAGTGCGCCTCAAGGACGAACGCGCTGAAAAGCGCCAGGCGCACTGGCAACAGATTGCAATCAGTGCCTGTGAACAATGCGGCCGCTCCGTGGTGCCAGTGATTCATCCACCGATGCCTCTGGCCGACTGGCTCAAACGCACCGAAGCAGACCTCAAGCTGGTCCTGCATCCGGTCGCCGAAGCCCTGACCAGCCACGAAAAGCCGACGACCCTGGCCTTCCTGATCGGCCCTGAAGGCGGCTTGAACGACGCCGAAGTCGAACAGGCCAGGGAAGCAGGCTTCCACGCCGCACGCCTGGGCCCGCGCGTGCTACGCACCGAGACAGCGCCGGTGGTTGCGCTGAGCGTAGCGCAGCAGCTGTGGGGGGATTTTTAAATCCGGTAGGGGCGAATTTATTCGCGACCTTTCGCGAATGAATTCGCTCCTACAGCACGTAGAACCAGATGGCGACGAAGTGCATCAGGCTTCCGGCAATCACGAACAGGTGCCAGATCCCGTGCCAGTGGCGAATATGGTCAAACACGAAAAAGATGATGCCGACGGTGTACAGCACTCCGCCACCGGCAAGCCATATAAAGCCCGCCAGCCCCAGCGCAGCCAGCAATGGCTTGACCGCCACCAGCACGATCCAGCCCATCACGGCATAGATCACGATGGACATGATCCGGGCTTCTGAACGTGGTTTGATTTCCTGCAGGATGCCGATCAACGCCAGCCCCCAGACGACTCCGAACAGACTCCAGCCCCACGGACCTCGCAATGTAACCAGGCAGAACGGCGTGTAGCTGCCCGCAATCATCAGATAGATCGAAAAATGATCGACCTTCTGCATAATGGCCTTAGCCCGCCCGCGAACGCTGTGATACACCGTCGAGACGCTGTACAGAATCACCAGGCACACCCCGTAGATCGCCATGCTGACAACCTTCCAGATATCGCCGTGCAGACTCGCCATCACCAGTAACCAGATGGCGCCGGCCGCCGCCAATATCGCGCCTACCAGATGTGACCAAGCGTTGAATTTTTCTCCGTAGTACATCCGCACGTTACCTCTGACTACACGAAACAGCTGTTGTAGAGGCTCCCGGTTATTGATGTAAAGCGCAATGCAGATATTTGCAGCAGTCATCGTCTTCAGGGTCAGGCACAATCAACGCACACCAACAACAAGCGCCACGACATGCAGATCGATGACGAGCTAACCCTGAAAAAACTGGAAATCTTCCTGGCCTTCATGCGCACAGGCAATCTGGCGCGGGCTGCGGCGGAATTGCAGACCAGCAATGTCAGCGTGCATCGCGCCATTCATTCGCTGGAAAGCGCCCTGCGCTGCCCGCTGTTCAAACATGAAGGCCGTAACCTGACGCCACTGGAAAGCGCCTACGTGCTGGAAGAGCGCGCACAGAAGCTGATTCAGGACGTGCTGACCACCGTCGAAATGACCCGCCAGGCGGCCGGTTTCTCAGCCGCACGTTTCAAGCTTGGCGCGCTGTACTCCCTGACGGTCAAGACCATTCCGCAGCTAATCATGGGCCTGAAGATCCGCCGCAGCGAACTGAATATCGACCTGATTCTGGGCTCGAACATCGACCTGTTCTACAAGCTCAAGAACATGGAAGTCGATGCGATGCTGGTCTCGCTGGATGAAAGCCTCAATGACCCGGACTGCGAGCATCTGCCGCTGTTTTCCGACGATATCTTCCTCGCCGTACCTGCCGACTCGCCCTTCTCCCAGCATCAGGAAGTGGACCTGAGCGACCTGTACGAATCGACCTTCATTACCCTGACCCAAGGCTTCGCCACCCACCGCGACGGTGTGCGGGTATTTCAACAGGCGGGGTTCGAGCCCAAGGTGGCGATGCAGGTGAACGACATCTTCACACTGCTGAGCATGGTCAGCTCAGGCGTGGGTTACGCCCTGCTGCCGGGCCGCATCGCAGCCGTGTATGAAAACCGCGTGCGACTGATCCCGCTGCAGGAACGCTATCGCATGCAACAGCACATCGGCCTGGTGTTTCTCAAATCCAGAGAGCGGGACCCGAACCTGCTGGCACTGATTGCCGAATGCCGGATGTATACAAACCGCCTGACCAATATCGCGTAGGAGCGAATTTATTCGCGGAGGCGGAGCTGCAAGCTGCAAGCTGCAAGCTGCAAGCTTTTGACTTGAAGCTTAAAGCTTGCAGCTTGCCGCTCCAACGCCCTATCCCACAATGGCCCGCACGATGAAGTACAGCAATGACGGCCCGAGCAGGCAGCCCAGCCCGGTGTGGAAGGTAGCGGTCAAGGCGCCATAAGGCACCAGACGCCGGTCGGTCGCAGCAAGGCCGGCGGTCACGCCGCTGACGGTTCCGGCCAGGCCGCCGAAGACCATTGCCGAGCGCGGGTTGTCCAGGCCCATCCAGCGTGCGGCCATCGGTGTTCCGACCATCACCAGAATCGCCTTGATCAAACCGGTGGCGATGGACAAGGCCATGACATCCGAGGACGCCCCAAGCGCAGCGCCTGTCACCGGGCCGACGATGTAGGTGACCGCGCCCGCGCCGATGGTGGTCATGCTGATTGCGTCGCGATAACCAAATACCCAGGCAATGCTCGCCCCGACAATGAACGGCAGGATGGTGCCCAGAAACAGCGCAACCGCGCCGATCATGCCGGCCTTGCGCGCCTCGGTGGCCTGCACCTCGAACGCCGTGGCAACGATGGCGAAGTCGCGCAGCATCGCACCACCCATCAGGCCGATCCCGGAGAACAGCGCCATATCAGCCAGGCCCTTTTGCCCGCCGGTCAACGTGCCGCCAACCCAGGCCAGGATCAGGCCGATGACAATCGCAATGGCCGAGCCATGCACTCGTCCAAAGGTCAGCCGTTTGGACAGAATGACCGAAATCCACATGATCACGCCAACGAAAGCGAAGGCTGTAATCAGACCGTTGTGTTCAAGACCTTTCTCGATGAGATCCCACATATCAGCGACCTCCCACAGGCGTTGCAGTCGGGATCACGTCCGGCTCTTCCTTGGGCAGCGGCTCACCCCGATTGGTACGGCTGATCAACGCAATGGTGCAGGCACACAGCACCACCGAACCGATGGCTGCCAGCACGGCGACAGGTCCGCCCTTGAGTGCAGTCACCACGTTTTGTTGAGCGGCCATGGCCACCACCACTGGAATGTACATCGCGCCCCAGAAGCCGACGCCCATTTCGCAGTCCTTGCTCATGCCGCCGTTTTTCTGCATCCACAGGCGGGCGCAGATCAACAGGATCATGGCGATACCGACACCGCCCACATTGGATTTGACGCCCAGCAGAACGCCGAGCATGTCACCGAGAATCACCCCCGAAAGAGTGCAAATAGCCAGCAGAGCTACACCGTAGATAATCATTGTTGTTATTCCTCAATTGCGTTGCCGAAGTTGTTGTTTTTGTCCTTCGCAGCAGCATTGCACTCAGCATTTCTATGGATTGCGGGTTCCCTCCTCTCGCGACAACGCGACCAGACTGTCCAGGCGAGCGCCTTGAAAGGCGACTGCCGTTCCTTGTTCGAACACCTTGCGCGCCAGCCCCGTCAGCACGGTGCCAGGCGGTAATTCGATCTGTAGCCGCACGCCGCGCTCGTAGGAGGTCTGCACGGTGCTGCGCCAGTCGATGACACGGCACATGTTGAAAGTCAGGTCATCACGCAGCTTTTCAGCATTCACGATGGGGCGCGCCGTACTGCCGCTGAGGTAACGCACTTTGGGCACCTCAAGCCGGACGCTGGCGAATGCCTTGGCCAACACCTGCGCAGGCTCTTCCAGCAGAGCGCAATGGGACGGCACGCTCACGGCCAGCCGTTTGACGGCGGCTGCACCGGCCTCTTTTGCCAGACGACCGACCCGTTCCATCGCCTGGCTGCTGCCTGCAATGACGCATTGGTTCTCGGCGTTGATATTGGCCAGAAACACCGGCGAATCCTGGCTGTGAACCTGAGCAATCGATGCCTCGATGCAGGCCTGATCCAGCCCGATAATGGCAGTCATGCCATAGCCTTCGGGGTAGGCGTTCTGCATCAACTCACCCCGCAAGGCCACCAGCCGAAGCGCATCCTCGAAAGCCAACGCATTGGCGACTACGGCTGCCGGATAAGCGCCAATCGACAAGCCTGCGACGTAATCCGGCTGACAACCGAGTTGTTGCAACACTCGGGCATAAGCCACTCCGGCGATCAACAGACAAAGCTGAACAGCACGGGTCGATTGCAGCGCGTCGGCGTGGTCAAGCCGCAGTACATCCTCATCCAGCACCTCGGCAGCTTCG
Source organism: Pseudomonas serbiensis (assembly GCF_030580745.1). Lineage (NCBI taxonomy): Bacteria > Pseudomonadati > Pseudomonadota > Gammaproteobacteria > Pseudomonadales > Pseudomonadaceae > Pseudomonas > Pseudomonas serbiensis. Next base: position 163,293 of record NZ_JAUQOO010000006.1, on the reverse strand, counting down.
CGCAGGCAATCACGCACCACGGGCGAGTCCGGCAACTGGTGCAACATGCCCGCCTGTTGCGCGCCCTGACCGGGAAACACCCAGAAGCTGCTCATGCGCACATCCTTGGCGGCTGCCATGGATCGCTGACCAGTCGGGCCTCTGTCGAGCTTTTGAGCAGAACCTGACGGGAAGCCCCGGCCCACTCACGCAACGCCACCGCCCCATCAGCCAGTTGCAGTTGGACATCGACCCGGCAGGTCGCTGTTTCCAGCGCCTCCACCAGTTCGGCCGCCCAGCCGCGACTCACAAACTGCGGCGTGCGCAGAATCAGATCCAGATCGCTGCCCTGATGCAGTGCCGAAAAACCACTGGCCAGTTCAAAGCCCGCACTGCCGCTGACACCCCAACTCAACCCCAATACATCCATCACCGGACGAACCTGACGCAAGGCATCCAGCGCAGGCCAATTGCAAGGATTTCCAGTGGCAAGATGAGTCAGTTGCTCAGGGCGCACATGACGCTCGATAGCTGAGCACGGCATGGTCGTGGCATAGCGCTGTTCGCGAAGCGATCCGCGAATACCCACCGCCACCTGCCCCGCTGCTACCGACGCACGGCGCACCACCACGGGCTGACCCTTGCTGACCACTTCAAACACCCAGTCGGGTGCATCCGCAGGCAAGTCGGACAGAGGCATACCCCACAACAAGTCATGGGGCAGCACCGTCAGCGGGGTATTCATTACCACTGAGCCCGCAACAGTTGGCGCACGGTCGACGAGGCTGCACGATTGCTGGCCCCCAGACGACCGCTCAGGTCAGTGCCGCTACGCTGCACATCCTCGATGGCACTGCTCAGGACGTTCTGCACCTTGGCCAGATCATCCGCACCGGGCTGTTCGATCTGGCTGACCGGCAAGGTTTCCCAGAGCAAGCCCAGACTCGCATAGTTGTCGATGTCGTACGCCATTGGCGGGATGCTGGCGGCGAGTTTTTCCAGTTCCTCGACACTGCGCAGCGTCACACGGGCGGCGGATGCCTTGCCCATGGCATGCACCATCACCCCCGGATCACGCAGGGCAATCAGCCGATTGGCCTGATAACCATGGGCCAGGAATGCACCGGACATGGCCTTACCCACCAGCAGGCCAATCACTGGATGCCCGGCCAGACGGGCACGAGCGTAACTGTCCACGGCACCCGCCAGTGCCTGGTGAATCCCCAAGGCTTCCTCGCGGCGGCCATAGGCCTGGCTCGGCACATCGATAATCGCGATCAACGCACGTTTGTGATCAGCCTGACGATCCAGTTCGATGGCATCGTCCACTGCCTTGGCCAGCCCCCACCCTTCCAGCAAACCGACTTCCCCATTGCGCGCACGGGGAAAACGGTTGTCGGCATCGGCGATTACGGCCAGAAAACGTACCGGCCGATTACCGAGGCTGCCGTCCGCGGCCTTCACCGATGCGGGCAAGCCCACCACTTCTCTGGCCTGCGCGCTCAAGGCGTTGAACCAGTTCAAACCACGTGGGGAATCACTCATGACTTGGCTCCTTGATAGAGGGTGCGCACCGCCTGCGGGTCAATCTGCGGCGTGGTGTCCAGGCGCGAAAGACGCTGCAGGAACAGGTCGTACTGGCTGCTGCGATGCTCGGCAGGAACGCCCTGCTTGAGCCAGCCGCTGACCTGCTGCCGGATATCCGCCACATCGTCAGCAGCAAAACCATCCACCAGTTCGCTGGCGAAACGTTGATCACCACCGGTCAGGCTCCAGATAAACGGCCGGTCGCGAGAGTCGTATTCTTCGATGCCCGCCTCCTGCTCGATCACCTGCGGGCCATTCAAACCCAGACGAGCCTCCTGAGTGACCAGCAAATAGCTGCACAAGCCTGCCGCGATGGACATGCCGCCAAAGCACCCGACACTGCCCGCCACCACACCGATCACAGGCTGGTACTGGCGCAGATCGACAATCGCCGCATGAATCTCGGCAATCGCTGCCAGTCCCAGATTGGCTTCCTGCAAACGCACGCCGCCGGTTTCCAGCAACAGAATCGCAGCGGTCGGAATGCCCTTGCGGTTGTCTTCGGCAGCCAGCTCCAGTGCTCCGGCCATTTTTGCGCCGCCCACTTCGCCCATGCTGCCGCCCTGAAACGCACCCTCGATGGCCGCAATCACTACAGGCCGACCATCAACCGTGCCCTTGGCGACCACAACACCATCATCGGCCTGAGGCACGACACCCTGGCGCTCCAGCCAGGGCGACATGACGCGAGCGAAAGGATCAAGCAGCTCACGAAAGCTGCCAGCATCCAGCAAGGCACGGGCACGCTGACGGGCACCCAGTTCGATAAAGCTGTGCTGGCTCAGCAAACGAGCGGTATCAGTCATGGCCGATCTCCTCGAAACCTTGTTCCAGACGCAGACGCACCACGCCCGGTGTCGCACCGAAATCATGGATATCGATGCTCAGGGCTGGCGGTGTCTGGCCATCGAACATGCGCTCGAACAGATGTTGCCAACGCGCAGATGCACCATTGACCGAGGTCACCACCTGGATCGACAGCTTGCCCGGCAAGCCCGGCTCCAGCAGCACTTCCAGGTCACCCGACCCCACACAGCCCACCAATGCACGGCCTGTGGGCGGCTGCCCGGCAGGAAATTCAAAAGACAGGGTTTCCATGATCAAAGACTCCTCGATGAATGGCCGAGCGCAGGCTCAAGGCTATCGATAAACAGGCAGGCGGCGAGCAGATCGGCTGCGCCTCCAGGAGAGGCATTCAGGCTCAGCAGTTGCTGATCCAGCTCTTGCAGATAGCGACGCCCTGCCAGGCTGGCACTGCCGCCAGCATCCAGAACCCGCTGTGCGCCGCGCTGCATGGCTTCCAGCCCGGTCATTCCGGAACGGTGCAGCACGCAGGTGTCCGCCAGAGTGGTCATGATCGACAGCAAGGCATCCAGCCGGGAATTCTGCTCGCCACAGCCCGCCGCACGGCTGTGTTGCAGTTGTGGCAGGCCAAAGCGGGTGATCGCCGGGAAGCCAAGCTGCGCCTGCTCCCGAGCCCCCATCGCGCCGTAACGTCGTGCGACTTCGCGGCCATTGCTGGGCTGAGCGACGGCATAACGATCCTCGATCAGTGCCAACTGCGCAGCCCGCAAACAGATAGCCGCTGGCTTACAGTTTTCCGGTTCCAGCGCAGCAGCCGCCACCAGCAGGCCCAATGCCCATATCGCGCCGCGATGAGTGTTCACACCAGCAGTGGCGCGCAGCATGTCGCTTTCACCTTCGCGCCCGAGCCTGCCCAAGGCCTCACGCAACGGTTGGCCTACTTCACCGAACTCCAGAGCGGCATCGGCCATTTGCTTGAAGGTTGGCCACAGCGACAAGGCCGACGCATGCATCAGGCCCAAGTGCAGATCGGTGTGCGCCCCGCTGCCGCGCCGGTCCACCAATGCAGGCTTGGGTGACAGGTCGGCTTCGTCTATCAGCGCTTCCACAGCCATATCGGCCAGGTGCTCGCCAAGGGTAACGGGTGGCGAATCCAGTTTGAGTGCGCGCATCACCAGCTCCTGAATTTCGCAGGCGGGTTGTACAAGCCGCCAGACCACTGGACCAGCTCGGCAATGCTCTTGGCAGCAAGCAATTCACGGCTGGCATCGGTGCGACGAATCCCCAGGTCCTCCGGCAAGGCAATCAGGCCTTCACGGCGCATGCGCGCAGTGTCCTTGGGGTTGTGGCGCATGCCGATCACCGTCACGCCTGCCACGGCGGCAATCATCGCCTGACGCTCTTCAAGGCTGCGTGCCTTGTACAGATAGGCGATGCCCTCTTCGGTGAGCAGGTGGGTGACGTCATCGCCATAGATCATGATCGGTGCCAGTGGCATGCCGCTCTTCTTGGCCACTTCAACTGCATCGAGAGTTTCGACAAAGGTGGGTTTGCCGCCTTCCTGGAAAGTCTCGACCATCTGCACCACCAGCTTCTTGCCACGCTCCAGATAAGCCTCGGGAGCATCGCCACTCTGCTGGCGCATATCGAGCCAGGCCGGAGTTGCATGGCGACGGCCGCGAGGGTCATGACCCATGTTGGGCGCACCACCGAAGCCTGCCAGCCGACCGCGAGTAACGGTCGAGGAATGCCCGTCGCCATCGACCTGCAAGGTCGCGCCGATAAACAGATCCACCGCGTACTGCCCGGCCAGTTGGCACAACTGGCGGTTGGAGCGCAGCGAGCCGTCACGCCCGGTAAAGAACACATCGGGCCGGGCGGCGATGTAGTTTTCCATGCCCAGCTCGGTGCCGAAGCAATGCACACTTTCGACCCAGCCACTTTCAATGGCGGGGATCAGCGTCGGGTGCGGATTGAGTGTCCAGTTGCGGCAGATCTTGCCTTTGAGGCCCAGAGATTCGCCGTAGGTCGGCAGGATCAGCTCAATGGCGGCGGTGTTGAAACCAATGCCGTGGTTGAGCGACTGAACGTTGTGTTTTTCATAGATGCCGCGAATCGCCATCATCGCCATCAGCACATGCACCGGCTTGATGTGGCGAGGATCGCGGGTGAACAGCGGCTCGATATAGAACGGCTTGTCAGCCACCACCACGAAATCGACCCAGGAGGCCGGGATGTCGACACGTGGCAGTTCGCTGACGTCATCCACCAACTGGTTGACCTGGACGATGACAATGCCGTCGCTGAAGGCTGCGGGCTCGATCAGAGCCGGAGTGTCTTCGGTGCTCGGGCCGGTGTAGATATTGCCTGCCCGGTCGGCCATGAAACCAGCGGCCAGCACCACGTTGGGGATCAGGTCCACCACCAGCCGCGAATAGAGTTCGATGTAAGTGTGGATGGCGCCGACTTCCAGCAACCCGTCTTCAAGCAACTGGCTGATGCGCAGGCTTTGCGTTCCGGCGAAAGAGAAATCCAGCTTGCGGGCGATGCCCTGCTCGAAAAGATCCAGATGCTCGGCCCGACCGACACTGGGCATGATCATGTGCAGATCGTGAACCTTGGCCGGATCGACCTTGGCCAGTGCCCGGGAAAGAAAGTCTGCCTGCTTCTGGTTGTTGCCTTCCAACACCACACGGTCCCCGGAAACCAGCAAGGCCTCCAGCGCCGCGACAATCCGGTCGGTCGGCAACACCACACCATCGGCGAGGGCTCGCACCTGTTCGAGCCGCCGCTGTTTCTCACTGCGACGACGCGACCAGCGTGCGTCGGGGTTCATTATTGTTGTCATGATCACTCCACGAATTCGCTGTCGTGGGTCACCTTAGGAGCGAAGGGTGTGGAGCATCAATCAAGCAGGGAGCGGAATCGTTACGGTTGGAGTAATGAATCGGGATTCGGGCTGCTTTTCGCGAATGAGTTCGCTCCTGAATGGCCCATGAGTATTGCCAAACGATATACCTGCATGCGCCCATTCAATGATGGGCAAACTAAACTACATCCAATAAAGGAAGCACTATAAAAAGGAGCCAGACAATGAACACGCCTTGTTACCAAGCGAGGTTATATAACGCCACTCGCTTATACCTTCACTCAATCGCCATCCTGTTAACATTAGTTACGGGTATCACCGCCCATGCCGAAGACGACGCTATCTATGATGACAAAGAAACATTGGTACCTTCGGAATCCCTCGATAGAAAAAACGATATTTCTCAAGCCTCCACACAAGGTGTAATTGGCGAAGTATTGCTGTGGCAATTACGGATAAATGAAATATATGGAGGCGATGAAGATACGTATAATATTCCCGTTCTCGAAGAACAAGAGAATGAAATGAGGCGCGCGGGGGGATGGCAGCGTAGAAATATCTATATACCCACTCATGTTTATCTGGCGGTCGGCGATGAGATAACTCTGGACGTCAAAGACTATCCCAGCCTGCTTACACGCTGTTCCGCTCACACATTCGCCAACTTCGACAAGCCTTACGGGGCCTCGGCCACGAACAGCATGACCTTGAAGAAAAACTCGACTCAGGTCTACAAAGCAACCATTCCCGGCATGCTGATGCTTGCCTGTGTGGACGCCGGAAAGAACATGAATAACTGGAGCAGTTGGGGCCAATTTGTCAATATAAGCACCTCCCCGCCCCATGAAAACACGTCGCTCTATCTCTTCGGAGTAACACCAACGAGCGACTGGCCAGCGATCGCCAAAAAGCCTGATCCCTCAGGCCAGGTCTACCTGTTCAACGGCAGAACCGTGATGGACTTCCCTGCATCCGTCGCCTTGCAGCATGCCGATAAAGATATAGATGCCATGATGAGGGAGCACCTGATCGTTACAACCCGCTATGATCAATTCAATGGCTTTACATGGCAGACCGATACGCCACTTGATACTTTAGCCTTATCAATGTATCAGGCAAGCTTCAATATTTGCTGTATGTCTCATTATTACAACGGACTGGTCGGAATAGATTTTGGTGGAAACCGGGTGACCAGCCAGTGGGGCGACTGGCATGAATATGGTCACCAGAATCAACTGGCATGGAAATGGAACCACCTCACAGAAATCAGCAACAACTTGTTCTCGCTGGAAGCTTGCCGAATGTTGACAGGCAATAAAGTAGCCAACTTCCAGCGGTGCCACCCACGATTCGGAGCCTATATAATCTCGGACCCGGAAGCTGTAGGGCGATTCCTGGCAATGGAGGGGTTACCTGAAGTTCCCGACAACCCTGGAGATAAAACGTTAATGATGCTCGGGCAACTTTATATCTCCTTCCCGGACTGGCATGCACAGTTCGCCAAGGATTTCCGGATTGCCTATGCGCGAGGTGAGAATGCCGATGATTTCTCGACAGATCAGAAAAAGATCGACTGGTTTGCGGTTAATAGCAGCAGAATTGTCGGTAGGAATTTAAGTGGTTTCTTTGATAAGTGGGAGTTTCCTTACAGCGCAGAGGCGCGCAAAACCATCGTAGATCTCAACCTGCCAGACCCCATCAAACCCAGCGTGCAGTATTCGTCGGAATGGAACGTTTCTGCAAATCCAACGATTCAGGGAACAATAGCCATACCGGACTTCAAGTCTTTCATTGGCCTTGTTGCTTATGGCAAGGAGGAAGGTCCGACAGCGCTTCAAGTGATTGAGGGAGAGCACTATACAAAACTGAAAACGCTGGTGGTGGGCACACATAGAGAGCCTCACTACGTCGTCCTGCGCGGCACCCTCAGACATGGAGATTGTCCCGAGGAATATCCCATGCATGCGGTCAGGTCATGCTTGAGCAATGACCATAGCGTCTATTGGAAACTGAGCTATCACCTCTCGGACAATTTATTGCCTCTGCCCGACGATAATTACGAAGGTGTACTGAGATTGGCTATAAGGGCTGCCTCCGATTACAACTGGGGAGGAACGCTGACTGTTCCAATCAAGTTGAACGTCTCGAAGAGTCAATGACACAGGCTTCGCGAATGAATTCGTACCCGCGCAGGAGCGAGTTCATTCGCGAAAAACCCGTCTACCGCAACGACCGCTCCAGCAGCGTATTGGCCATCTCGATCAGATGAACCACAGAAAATGCCAGATCACGCTACGAGCCACTGAGGCCGTCGCCGCATTCGTATGCAGTGGCCATGGCGCAACGCAGCAGATCGGAAGCGCGGATAAGTGCTTCTTCGTAGCTCAATGCTTCGTTGGCGATGAAGTGGGCGGTGGGGATAACGGGTGGGTCGGGGGTGACTTTGAGCATCAGATACAACTCCAATAAACCAAAAGGAGCCGTCATCCATCGCTACCAACGATTGGGTGGCGGCCGCACGCAAGTTGGTAGAACCGGTTATTGGCACCCGGCGCGTCCAAGGACGCCATGCGCACGGCCACCAAAACACAGGCCGTAAAAAAGCGCCTCGCAAAAGGTGGCGCCTTGCGCCAATAAACTTTAGGTCTACCAAACCTGATCGCTGATTTTGCAGCGACGGCAGGAGGTTAGAGACCCGAATCACAGGGCGCAAGCGGTCGGGATTTTCTCGGAAATTTCACTCAAGGGAAAGGGAGGCGTCTTGCTATCTGTGGCTGAGCGAGGTGGATAACGTGCTCTTCGTCGGCAGGCCCTGTCGGCGCTTGCCTGATACACGTAGATAAGCCATTGCATATACAAACGTCATTACATTGAGAATTACAACCATGGCATCAATCAACGTTCGTATCGATGATGACCTCAAAGCCCGTGCTTACAGAGAGCTGGAAAAGCCAGGTGTAACGCCGTCGGAGCTGATGCGCCAAGCGCTGCAGTACGTAGCTGAGCGCGGGCAACTCCCATTCAAGACCGCTCTGATGACAGACGAGGATGAGGCACTCCTCGCAACCGTTCGCGAGCGTTTGGCAAATCCCCAGCGAGTGAAGGTTTCGCTGGATGATCTATAGCCAGTTCGATGCGCGAGCCTTAAAAGAGTGGCACAAGCTGGGGGACACCGTTCGACAGCAGCTCAAGAAAAAGCATGGGAAGGTTCTCTGGATGTGAGCCGATTGTTTTGCTTATTCGGCTCACCATATGAGCCGAATAAGTAAAATATTCGGCTCAACTGCCCCGCAACACCTCCAGCGCCTCATAAGGCACTCGGGTCCAGTACTCGATCCGCTCCCTGAGCAGGTCGGAAGCCTCACGATTCTTATCCCGGCTGTCAGCAACAAACACCTGGCCCGGTTGTTTGGCGTGCTGGGCCGTCGCCAGCAGCGCCTTGCTGCGTTGCGCAGCATCAAGCCCGAAGAAATCAGCCAAGTGCCCGTCCATCGCGCCTGGCAATTCCCGGTAGTTCACCGGCAGGCCGCCAAAGGCGCGGCAATATTCAAGGCCGAAGTCGAGGATCCGGCCCAGCCGTTGCGCGATATAGTCTTCTCGCGAATCGGCCTGGCGCTCGCCATCCAATAAGCTGGGACCAATGATTCCCGGCACCATATGCATACCCGCGCGGCGGATATGGGAGACGGCGATTTCCAGAGGCTCGCGGTATACGAACATCCACGGCACGTCAGGAAAACATTCGTGCAACAAAGGCAATTCACCGATGTTCCACGCATCCAGTTTGATCACCAGTTTCTGCTCGGTGCCGCGTCGTTTCTGGCCATAAGCGGCGAGCAAACCGCGCAGGGCGGCACGCCGGACAACGGGATCAAGCGCGCCCCGCAGCAGCGCATCGAGCGGCGGAGGTTCGGAGATCACGATTGCTTCATCGAGCCGGGCCAGCATCTGGCCGATCAGGGTCGAGCCGCAACGCGAGGCGTGGTGGACGAACGCCGTGGGTTGAATCGCAGGCAGTTGCCATTCACAGAGCACGGCAAGCGGTGTCTCGCGTCGGAACGCCTGGTTGAAAGGCAGGCGCAGCGCTTCGTCCACCGCATCGCGAAAGAAGGGTTGATCGAGCTTGCGGTCACCAAACCAGCACCAGTCCACCCGCCACTCTTCAGCTTCCTGCCAGATGCGGATCGGCAGCCAGTCTTTCAGGCTGTCCATTGTCGGTTCCATTGATTGCGCCCCAGACGCATCGCGGCGCGTATGTCTTCACGACCGAAATGCAGACCGCGCTCGGCACCCAGCGCCAGGGTACGGGTGATGAAAGCCTCGCTGTCCGGTTCGTCCTGCAAGATGCGACACAACCGGGAATCGCACTCCAGCAAGGCCCTGAACTGTGCAAAGGCTTCGGCTGCCCGGCCTTGGCCAGCGGGTGGGGTTGTGGATAAACCGGCTTCGATCTGCTGTTCAAGCCAGGCATTGGGGCGGCAGTCGAGCACCAGATGAACACGCTCTTGCTGCCCCCAGTTATCGACGCTGTGGGGCCGGGCCAGATCCAGAAACCAGCACTCGCCCGCACTCATCGGGATGCGCTGGCGGTCCAGCATGAAATCCACGTCCGGCGAACTGAGCAAGGGAATGTGCAAACGACGATCAGCCTGCGGTCCGCCGAGGTCGTAATCGCGGTGTTCGTGGATTCGGCTACCCGGCCCAAGTCGCAGCAAGCGGGCGCTGCGAATATCCAGCGGCAGGTCGTGCAAGGCAGCAGCCCAGCGGTCGTCGGCTTGCCAGGGATCTCGGGGGATAGGTTCGCCTGCACCTGACGATAACTCCGTCAGGGCGTCGGCAGCGGAAACCAGCGCGACACCGGACCACTGCCCTTCGTAGTAACCGGCATTGAAATGCGCGGTCCAGGCCGTATCGGCAATACGCGAGAGCGCCTGTAACAGCAGAGGCAAGTCCACTGTTACAGGCAGGCGGGAAAAGGCCGGAAGCACGGATCCGCTTACTTGGCCTGTACTTCAGCCGCTTTCACGGGCTGGGCGATGTTGCCGGCAGACCATTGGTTTTCACGCGACGCCAAGGCACCCGCGATCACTTGAACATCGGTCGAAGGCAGTTGCTCCGGCAATGGATCAAGCCCGGCGCTGGCGAAGATCTGGCCATAGGCATTGCGCAGGTCGGCGTAGGCCAGGTCACGGCGCAGGTCGGCTTGCAGGGTATTGAGTTCGCCCTGGATCAGGTCCAGTTCACCAATACCTGCCGCCTTGTAACGGTTGCGCAGTTGACCAACGATTTCGCCGTCGATGCTCGACAGTTGCTGGCTGGTCTTGAACTGGCGCAAGGCTTCACGGTAGTTGGCGTTGGCCACGTAAAGCTGAGCCAGTACGGCAATGGACATGGCCTGACGACGCGCCGCAGCGACTTCTTCACCGGCCTTGGCCACATCGATGGCCGCAGGAGCGGAGATCACGTTGAACAGGTTCCAGGTGACCTTGACGCCCATGTCGGCCCATTTGTCATTGACCAGGAAGGAGTTGCTGTCGTAATGACCACCCGCGGAGAACTCCAGGCCCGGCAGCAGACGCAGCATGGCCTTGCGGGTTTCGGCAGAGCTGATGCGGGTCTGGTAATCCTGCTCACGCAGTTCCGGACGGCTGGCCAGGGCTTCGTGTTCAAGCACGCCCATGTCGACCTTGAGTTCCGGGATCGAGTAATCGTCCGGGGTCGCCAGGGTCAGTTCGCTGCCCAGTGGCAGGTTGATCAGGGTCGACAGTTCGGTCTTGGCCAGAGACAGCGCCTTGCGCTGCTCTTCAAGCTGACGGGTCGCCTGGATCAATGAACGCTGGTAGCTCAGCGCCTGAACCGGGTCGCCGACGCGCTGTGCGCTCATCTTCTGGCTGTTGCTCTGAGCTTGTTCGACGCGGGCCATCAGGCTGTCGATCTGCTTGAGCAGACGCTCGGCCGCCACCGCACGCCAATAGGCCGAGCGCACGTCCTGAACGATGGTGTTGACGACTTTGCGACGACGCTCCTGAACGATCAGGCGCTGGTCACCCTGCTGCTTGGCGCTGATGTAGCTGACGCCGAAGTCGAGCACGTTCCAGACCATGGTGAGGTCGGCGACACGACGGCTGCGATCCTGGGAAGTCGAGGGTTCCAGAGACTGGGTGCCAGTCTCGACGCTTTCGCTGCTGGAGGCGCTGACGTTGCTGCGTCCGGCATAACCTGCGGACAGCGCCATGCGTGGCAACATGTCGAAGCTGGCAAGGTCCAACTGACGCTTGGCCAAGGCTTCTTCCATGATCTTCAGACGCGCTTCAAGGTTGTACTTGACTGCACGAGCCATGGCCTGGTGCAGGGTCAGAGGGCCATTCAGTGGCTCCTGATCCTTGTACATCAGTTGCAGATCGCTTTGCGCACGTTGCTCACTGACACTACGGTCGATAGGTTGACTGGTGACAGCACAACCACTGACTATCAGCGCCAGCAGGCTGACACTGAATAACTTCTTACTTCTTTTCATCCGTTCGACCGCCCCTGACTACCCATTCTTTTTTATAAGCGCCGGGATTTGCCGGCGCCTGACTCAAACCTTGTCTCAGGCCTGCACTTCACTGATACCGGCTTTCCCCAAAGCCCATGCTAGTTCATGCAGCTGTTTCTGCTCGCCATCCTTGAGCAATTGCAACTGTTGCTCCAGTGTCAACGCGCCAAAGCTGCCACGAATACCTTGTGAGGAATCGCTCAGGCCACGGCTGCTACCGCTGTCAAAAGTACTTTGCGCCGAGGTGTCCGTGGAGGACTCGCGACTGAACAGCGTCGACAAGGTGCTGTTGCCGAACACGCCACCTTCCCCGCTGCTGAAACCAAGGAAACCGCCAGTGGCCCCCGTGCTGCCGCCAATCTCACTCGAGCTGAAGACCTGTGCAATGAAGCTTGGAGCCAACGCGCCATTGCTGATGAAGATGTTACCCAGAGGCGGCAGACCGTCGCCTGTGGTGCGCACCTCAAACAACGGCGCGAAACTCAGCGGCGAACCGAGATTGCCGGTCGGCGGGCCAAAGAGCGTCGGCTGCAATGGCAGGTTTGGCTGGCTGATCAGAGGGACCGAATCGCTAATGCGGAACTGTGGATCGCCACCTTGAGAAAGGGTAGTGACTGCGTAGCTGCTGGAGTTGGTGATACCGATACCGGTATTGCCTGCCAGGTCCGTCACATTACTGCTGTCGAGCGTGATGAAGTTGCTCGGGGCCTGAGTATTCGCTGTCGGGGTCAGGGTCGCCGTCCAGGTCAGGCCACCATCGTTGCTGGCCAGATTGGACAGGGTGCCGTTGGCTACGCTGAGGTCCGAAAGATCGAAGTTGCTGACACGTTCACTGAAAGTAAAGGTCACCTGAGTGGTCTGGCCCGTGGTCAGGTTCGGGTTGGCAACCACAATGCTCGAAATGCTGGGTGCCTGACCGTCAACAATGTAATTGGCAGAGTTGATAACACCGCTACCGGCGTTGCCCGCCAGGTCCGTAACGTTGCTGGTATCCATGACGACGAAGTTGGTCGCATCACTGATATTCGCCGTGGGTGTCAGGGTTGCGGTCCAGGTAATGCCGCCATCGCTGCTGACCAGGTTCGACAGAGTACCGCTGGCTACGCTGAGGTCTGACAGGTCGAAGTTAGTGACCGCTTCACTGAACGTGATGGTCACTGGCGAGGTTTGACCGATCCCCAGTGTGCTGTTGGCTACCACAATGGTCGCAGTCGGGCGTGACGTATCAATCGCATAGTTGTTGGAGTCGGTCGTGCCGCTGCCGATGTTGCCGGAAGCATTGGCGACGCCCGTGTTATCCAGCGTAATCAGGTTGGTGGTGTCGGTCACGTTCGCGGCTGGCGTCAGGGTCGCCGTCCAGGTGATACCGCCATCGCTGCTGCTGACGGCGCTCAAGGTGCCGTTGGCTATGGTCAGGTCGGCGTTGGTGAAACCGCTCACAGCTTCGCTGAAGGTAATGGTCACCAACGAAGTTTCACCGACTTGCAGCGCGTTATCCGCTACCACGATGGTTGCAGTCGGGCGCGCAGTGTCGATGGCGTAGTTGTTGGAGTTGGTCGTGCCGGTCCCGGTGTTGCCAGCCAGATCTGTCACGCCGGTGTTATCCAGGGTGATCAGGTTGGTAGTATCGACAATGTTGTTGGCCGGCGTGAAAGTCGCTGTCCAGGTGATACCGCCATCGCTACTGCTGACGGTACTCAAGGTACCGTTGGCCACGCTCAGGTCGCCATTGGTGAAACCACTCACCGCTTCGCTGAAGGTGATGGTCACCAGTGAGGTTTCGCCAGCGATCAGCGTGCTGTCCGCCACGACGATAGTCGCGGTCGGACGCGCAGAGTCGATGGCATAGTTGCCCGATGTCGTGATGCCAGAGCCCGTATTGCCTGCCTGATCGCTCACACCTGTGTTATCCAGAGTGATGACATTGGTGGAACTGGTGATGTTGGCGGCTGGCGTCAGGGTTGCGGTCCAGGTAATACCGCCGTCGCTGCTGCTGACAGCGCCAAGGGTGCCATTGGACACGGTCAGGTCGGCGTTGGTGAAACCGGTCACAGCCTCGCTGAAGGTGATGGTCACCAACGAGGTTTCACCAATGGCCAGGGCGTTGTCGGCAACCACGATGGTTGAGGTCGGGCGCTGGGTGTCGATGGCGTAGTTGTTGGAGTCGGTCGTGCCGCTGCCGATGTTGCCGGAAGCATTGGCGACGCCCGTGTTATCCAGCGTGATCAGGTTCGTGGTGTCGGTCACGCTGGCGGTCGGCGTCAGAGTTGCCGTCCAGGTGATACCGCCATCGCTGCTGCTGACGGAGCTCAAGGTGGCGTTGGCTATGGTCAGGTCGGCGTTGGTGAAACCGCTCACCGCTTCGCTGAAAGTAATGGTCACCAACGAAGTTTCACCGACTCGCAGCGCGTTGTCCGCTACCACGATGGTTGCAGTCGGGCGCGCAGTGTCGATGGTGTAGTTGTTGGAGTTGGTCGTGCCGGTCCCGGTGTTGCCAGCCAGATCTGTCACGCCAGTGTTATCCAGGGTGATCAGGTTGGTGGTATCGACAATGTTGTTGGCCGGCGTGAAAGTCGCTGTCCAGGTGATACCGCCATCGCTACTGCTGACGGTACTCAAGGTACCGTTGGCCACGCTCAGGTCGCCATTGGTAAAACCACTCACCGCTTCGCTGAAGGTGATGGTCACCAGTGAGGTTTCGCCAGCGATCAGCGTGCTGTCCGCCACGACGATACTCGCGGTCGGGCGCGCAGAGTCGATGGCATAGTTGCCTGAGGTCGTGATGCCAGAGCCCGTATTGCCTGCCTGATCGCTCACACCGGTGTTATCCAGAGTGATGACGTTGGTGGAACTGGTGATGTTGGCGGCAGGCGTCAGGGTTGCGGTCCAGGTAATACCGCCGTCGCTGCTGCTGACAGCGCCAAGGGTGCCATTGGACACGGTCAGGTCGGCGTTGGTAAAGCCGGTCACCGCTTCGCTGAAGGTGATGGTCACCAGCGAGGTTTCACCAATGGCCAGAGCGGTGTCGGCAACCACGATGGTTGAGGTCGGACGCTGGGTGTCGATGGCGTAATTGTTCGAGATTGTGATGCCGGAACCCGAGTTACCGGATACGTTGGTGAACCCGGTGTTATCCAGCGTGATGAGGTTGGTGGCATCGCTCAGGCCCTGGTTCGGCGTAAAGGTCGCCGTCCAGGTAATACCGCCATCACTGCTGCTGACGGTGCTCAAGGTGCCATTGGTCACCGTCAGATCAGCGTTGGTAAAACCGCTCACCGCTTCGCTGAAGGTAATGGTGACCAGTGAAGTTTCGCCAACTCTCAACGAACTGTCCGCTACCACGATGGTTGCAGTGGGCTGCATGGTATCGATGGTGAAGTTGGGCGAGTTGGTCATACCGGTTCCGGCGTTGCCGGCCAGGTCTGTCACGCCTGAGTTATCCAGGATGATCAGGTTGGTGGTGTCAGCGATATTGATATTCGGTGTGAAGGTCGCGGTCCAGGTAATGCCGCCATCGCTGCTAGTGATGGTGCCCAAGGTGCCGTTAGGTACGATCAGGTCGCCATTGGTGAAGCCGGTCACCGCTTCACTGAAGGTGAAGGTTACCAACGAGGTTTCACCGACCGAAAGGGCGCTGTCAGCCATTGTGATGGTTGCAGTCGGACGCACAGTGTCGATCGCGTAGTTGCTTGAATTGGTGGTACCAACGCCCACGTTGCCAGCAAGATCGGCCACACCGGTATTGGTCAGAGTGATGATGTTACTGGCATTGGTGACGCCTGCTACCGGAGTCAGTGTTCCGGTCCAGGTGATACCGCCATCGCTGCTGCTGACCGAACTCAGCGTACCGTTGCTCACGGTCAGGTCAGCGTTGGTGAAGCCGCTCACCGCTTCACTGAAAGTAATGGTGACCAACGAGGTTTCGCCAATGGACAGATTGTTATTGGCAACCACAATAGTCGCGGTCGGGCGTACGGTATCGATGGCGTAATTGTTCGAGGTGAGGGTTCCCAGACCCGCGTTGCCAGAAGCATTCGCGACACCGGACATATCCAGAGTGATCACGTTGGTGAGATCGGTCACGTTCGCGGATGGCGTCAGGGTCGCGGTCCAGGTGATACCGCCATCACTGCTACTGACCGGGCTCAATGTACCATTTGCCACAGTCAGGTCGGCATTGCTGAAACCAACCACCGCTTCACTGAAGGTGATGGTGACCGTTGGGGTCTCGCCGATCGACAAAGAACTGTCGGAGACAATGATCGTCCCGTTCGGGCGCACGGTGTTGATGGTGAAATTGCCTGAGTTGGTGCTACCGCTCCCGGAGTTGCCAGCCAGGTCTGTCACGCCGGAGTTATCCAGGCTGATCAGGTTGGTGGTGTCGGATATGTTGTTGGTCGGCGTAAAGGTCGCGGTCCAGGTGATACCGCCATCGCTGCTGCTGACGGTACTCAAGGTACCGTTGGGCACGGTCAGGTCGGCATTGGTAAAACCGGTCACCGCTTCGCTGAAGGTGATGGTCACCAGCGAGGTTTCACCTGCGGTAATGTTGGCGTCGGCAACCAGAATGCTGGAGGTCGGACGAACAGTATCGACGGCGTAGTTATTGGAAATGGTCGTGGCAAGCCCGGTATTACCTGCGGCATCCGTGACACCGGTATTGTCCAGGGTGATCACGTTGGTGGTATCAGAGATGTTGTTGGCCGGCGTGAAGAGGGCCGTCCAGACAATGTTGTTGCTGGTGGTCACTGTAGTCAGGCTACCGTTGACGACAGTCAGGTCAGCGTTGCTAAAACCGCTTACCGCTTCACTGAAGGTAATCGTCACCGTCGAAGTTTCACCGATAGTCAGTGTACTGTCCGCAACCACGATAGTGGCGGTCGGGCGCGACGTGTCGATTGCATAATTGTTCGATGAAACCGTGCCAGTGCCTGCGTTGGCCGACAAGTCCTGCACGCCGGTCATGTTCAGACTGATCAGGTTGGTAGCACTGGTCAGGTTATTGAGCGGCGTCAGGGTTGCGGTCCAGGTAATGCCACCGTCACTGCTGCTTACTGCGGTCAGGGTACCGTTGGCAACCGACAGATCCGCATTGTTGAAACCCGTTACCGCTTCGCTGAATGTGATGGTGACCAGCGAAGTTTCGCCCGCGATCAAGGATGTGTCCGACACAACGATGGTTGCGGTCGGAGCGACGGTGTCACTGACCACATAGTTGTTGGACGTCCCGGTACCGGTACCGATATTGCCCGCCGAGTCCTGCACGGCCGAACCGGCCAGGGTAATGGCGTTGGTCGAGTCCGCGACATTGTTGGATGCCGTCAGCGTCGCAGTCCATGTAATGTTGTTGGTGGTCGTGAGGTTGGTCAGGGTGCCGTTGGGAACGACAATCTCGGAAATATCCAGACCGAACACCGGCTCACTGAAGGTGAACGTCACGGCAGACGAACCACCCGACCCCAGAGACGGGTTGGCAATCACGATGCTGGAGATTGTGGGTGCCGTAACGTCAGCACTGTAGGTGATACTCAACCCTCCACCATCGTTGAAAATGTTATTGACCCCCGTTGGCGAGGTACCGTTTGTACCACCGCTGGTTGCCTGACCACCCGACCCGCTGACACCTACGTTGCCGCTCATGGCCGAGTTGTTGCTTGCCGTGATATTGAGCGTACCCCTGTTCCAGATGGCACCGATACCCCGGCCGCCGTTCCCGCCGATCGTACCGCCACCACCACCGCCACCGCCCGCACCGATGTTGCTGCTGATGGTCGAGGTGCCGATGATCGCCAGGGTGCCAGTAGAGCCGTTATAGATACCGCCCACCGCCGCGCCGCCTCTGCCGCCAGTGGCATCAAAGCCCGAACCGCCACCACCACCGCCGATGGTCCGTCCGCCAGAAGTCGCCGTACCGCCTGCGCCACCGTTGGTGTAGCCAGAAGAGCCAATGCTACCGGCACCACCGCCGCTCGCATTACCGCCACGCCCGCCCATATAAACAGTGTTGAAACCAGCACCGTTGCCGCCTGTGTTGGCTGAGGGCGCTGTAGGGAAATAGGTCCCGGCAACACCACCGGTAGCACCATTCTGACCACCAATACCGCCACCGCCACCACCGCCACCACCGACGGTCGGAGAGAGCACGCCACCGCCGCCACCACCGCCTGCAGCCGAGTTGGCTGTCACGGTGACGTTACGCAGCGTGAGGTTACCGGCGTTATTGATACCACCACCCACAGCGTCAGCCGCTGAAACCGCTGAACCACTATTGGCACCCGAAGTGCTGGCAACGCCTCGTGTAATGATCAGGCCGTCAAAGGTTGCAGTCGTGCCGGAGGTAACCCGGATCACACTGGTCCTGTTCTGGCCGTCCAGCGTAACATCCGCTACACCGTCGTTATTCAGGTCGCCATCAATGGTGATGTTTCTGTTGACCACCAACTGGGCGTCAAGCGCGACTGTCATGCTGCTGGAGAAGGTCACGATATCGCCGTTCTGGGCACTGGCCAGCGCTGCGCGCAAGGTTCCTGCGCCAGTACTGCTGTTGGAGGTTACCGTTATGGTCGCAAGCCCCCACTGGTAAGAATCCATTGCCTGCTGGGACAGCGCACCGATGCTTTCGATGCTGCCGGTCGCGATTTCCAGTGTCCAGTCGCCGCCCACACCGGTGCGGTTGGTCGATGCAGCGATATCGCGCCCGGTGAGTTGTGCAAGCGAATCGACGAAGCTCAGGCCCAACTCGCCTTCAGCGGTGTTACAGGCGTAAATCAGGATATCGCCGCCCGCGACCATGTCATTGCCGATCTCGGCCAGCAAGGCGCTGCGTTGAGCGATGTTGTCGGCCGACAGATAGCTGTTGCCCAGCCACAGATCACCCGAGTTGCCGTGAGCGATGATCTGCACCGAACTCACGCCCTGATGGGATTCCAGGTAGTCGGCGATCTGTTGCAGGCCGTCTTTGGTGGCATCGAGCATGACGACCTGGGCACCGGGCGCAACGCCTGTGAGCAGGCTGTCGGCGTCCTTGACCCGCGAGTCGACGAAGACCACGGTGCTGCCTGTTACGGTCGTTGAGGTGGTCGTGATATCTGCCGTGGCAGCCGATTGCGCATGGCTATCGCTACTGCTGTCTTTGGCACTGGCCTGATCGGTAGTCTTGGCAGCCTCGGCAGTCGCCTGGCTGTCCGACTGCGCAGCATCGGCAACGGTGGCAGCAACGGCGCCATCGAACAGCATTCGCGGCTCAAGGAACATGATCATGGGGGAAGCGGGGGATTTAGCATCCACGGAGGCCCGCTGTACAGTCGGCGACTTTTTCTTATTCCACCACATGTTGCTCACCAGAGATCGAACGTTGTAACACTGATATGGAAAACCGCGATCAATTGGTCGCGGCGTCGGATTTCATGCGGATCACGTTGGCAGCACTTGCCGAACCGTCATTCCAGAACGACAGCTTCGAATACTGTTCAAACAGATCAGGCGGCAGGATCGTGTGCCTGCTTTCAAAGGCAACCCTGGGTTTTACCTTGTGCAGGCCGGAGACGCCCAAGGCGTCGTCGAACTGCGGTGCGTCATAGGAGAGGTTGTTGAAGTCGTGCTCGAACCACGGCTCGCCGATGAATTCATACACCAGACGCATGACCCGCTCTGGGGCCTGGGCAAGCAGGTCGTAGTCGATCAGCAGCAGGGAATCGGCATTTTCGCCGTAATAGGCTTCCTTGAGCGAAGCCCAGGCAAACCCCACCAGACGGTTGCGTTGCGCAAGGGTCTCGACCCGGCTGTAGACGGTGTTGCGCTCGCTATCATCGACAAACAGTTTGGTGTTCTCGAAAGGATTGTTGCGATATACGCGCTCGATGCTGTCCATGATCCAGGCCACATTGCGCACACAGGCAATGACCTTGGACTTGGGGAACAGATCCATCAGGGCCGGCAGGCGAGAAGACCAGCCACGGTTTGTATCGAAAACGATGGATTTGTCGGTCTTGTCGGCGTAATAGGACTCGAAAATCCCGCGCAACAGGCGCCGGCGTGCGTTGATATCGATCATCGAAGCGAATTCGCTGCCCGCGCTGCATTGACCAAGAACGTTGGAAAACAACGAGGCAACCGGGCTGCTCATACCCGCATGAAAGCGGGGATTTTGCAGAAGAATGGCTGACAGCAGGGTAGATCCCGAGCGTGGCAGACCCGATATAAAGTGGAAGTCGTGCATCCGTTCCTCTGCCTGAGCCCTGTCCGTCTGAAAACCAATGTCAGCCTAACGTAACAATATGTACGCGCATAGTAGTACTTCGACATCAGTTCCCCGAACTTGAGCCAACACAGTCACAAAATGCGAACTTTTTTGGGTAAGCCTTTGTACTCAAAAGCTTTCCACATTCAATAGATGACAACTATCAGATGAATGGTCGGAAATCGGCCTGAATACCTGCCAGTTTTTTCCCAAAATCAGGAAGGAACGATTGAATAAACGTCATCTGCCAACCTGATTGTTTCAATCACGACATAGCTATGTAAAAGCGCAGCAATTCGCCAAACAGTGTCTACGCTTTCACATTGCCACTACCGAAGGCAGGTGCCTGAGTGGATCACGTGTCACCCCATAACATATGAAGGATGAGGGTTTATGGAAGTTTTTATGGGCTCGATCATGACGTTCGGCTTCCCCTTTGCACCCAATGGCTGGGCGCAATGCAACGGCCAGACGATGAACATCAGCCAGTACAACGCCTTGTATGCGTTGCTGGGCGTCATTTATGGAGGAAACGCGACACAGAATTTCATGCTGCCCAACCTGCAAGGCCGTGTGCCGGTCAACCAAGGCACAGGGGTCAACCTGACCAACCGGGTGATCGGCACGGTTTCAGGCGTTGAAAAGGTTACGGTCGCCATCGCCAACATGCCGGCTCACGTACACCAGATGAGCACGCTGACCGCAACGACCACCATCAACCTGGGTGCGCAGCCGAGCGCCACCGGCTCTATCGTGCCAACGGCCACCAACTGCTATGTCGGAGGCACAACAGCCGGCCCGACTTCCGCCAACATGTTTGCACCGGACCTGGGAACCGGAGCGCCTATCGTGCAGAAAGGCGTCTCAACAGCCATCACTGGCACCATGCAACCCGTCGGAGGCAGCTTGCCTATCGACAGCATGAACCCCTTCCTGGTCGTAAACTTCAGCATTGCCTTGCAGGGTCTTTTCCCTACTCGCAACTGACTTTCCGAGCCCAGGGAAGGGCTCTCCCACTCTTGCTGGAGTCGCTCCATGCTGCAAAACGTTACTGTCGAACATTTTCGTGCACTGCTGGGCAGCCCATGCTCGCTGCAACTGGACGACGGCAGTCAGTTGCCGATTACCATCTCGTCCATCGACGAAAAACCTCTGGCACGCCTCTCCGACAATGAGCGCCTGCCCTTCAGCGTCAGCCTCAATTCATTGGAGCCCAGCACCTTCGTCGATGGCCTGTGCGCCATTGAACTGCCGGAACTGGGCAAGCTTGAAGAAGTATTCGTCTCCCGCGTTCCCCCAATGGGGCGTGATGCGAACCTGGCCTATTACTGCATCAGCTTCAACTGATCAGTTGGCTTTGGACTGACCCGGATACCAGACCAGCCGCTCCGCAGCCACATCCCGCTCTTCGACCTGAAACCCAAGCGCCAGATAATGCTGGCGCGCATGAGGGTTATTGGCCCAGACCACCGTAGCAACAGGACAACAGACCTTTTCGGCAGCCTGTTGCACGCCTTGCAATACCGTCCGCCCGTAGCCCTTGCCCCGCGCCGCCGGAATGAACGCCAGATACAGCACACGAATTTCATTGGGGCCAAAGTCCACCACCAATGCGCCGATCAAGGTGCCAAGCTTCTCGATCACATAATGCATCGCATTGGGAAACCCGTTGCCCACGCCGGATTCCTGAACGCGAAACTGCTGAGCGATGACCTCCTCCACCAGATCGCGCTCGCCATCGATCAACTGCAAATCAGGTCGAGCCGAATGATAGAGCGACTGTATGAAAGGACTGTCCGAGTCACGTGAGGGCCGTACTTCCAGCCCGTCTGCATTGTTCAACATCAGTGTCGTCCTCTTTCCCTGGAAACCACTTTTCAAAAACCACTTTCACGAACGCCCAGTGCCGCCAGCCTTCGCCAGGTCGAGCCCAGTAGCGACTCACTGCGACCTTGCAATACCGCTACACCTCGCAACGGTTGAACCGGCGCTTCAATCTCGTCCATCACTTTCAAACGTACACCGTATTGCGCCTGTACCGGCTCGGCACGGTGGTTTTCGTCGCGGCGCACGGCAATCGGCCCGTGGTGATCGGACGCCAGCGCTTCCTGATCCAGATAGGAAACCCCGTTAGCGTCCACATCCAGCAGCTCGACCTGTAGCGACGGGCGCATGGGGTCGTCAGCGATAAAACGTCCCTTGTCTCCTGGCGCGATACGCCACAAGGCATCTTCAGCCAGATAACCACGGATGCGCGTACCGCCCTCGACGATCCGGGCCAGAGGCGTCTGGGTCGAAACCCAACGGCCAGGGCTCAATTGCGGCATGAGATCACGCACCTGACCGGCCTGAGGAGCACGCACCAGCAAGCGTTCGCGCTGGGCTGCCAGACCGCGATACTCGGCCACGGCGCTGGCCAGACGCTGTTCGATAATGCCAACGTCCGCAACCGTCTCACTGCGTCCTGCCTGACGGCGCATCTGCAATTGCAGGATCTCGATTTCCCGACGCACGATGGCCTGGCGCGAATCGACGTCTGGCGACTCCAGCTCTACCAACACAGCCCCCTGCTCCACCGCCTGGCCGTCCTGCACGTTCACCTGCTTGACCCTCGCGGCCACAGGCGCATGCAGGGCCGTCACCCTCCCGGCTTCCAGCATGACCGGCAGCTCGACACTGCTGCGCCAAGGCACCACCAGCAGCAATACCAGCGCCAACAAGCCTGCGCCGCTGAGCAAGACCCTGGGCGTATGAGCCTGTTCGCGGTTGGCCCACCAGTGGCGCGTTTCCTTGAAGATCGGCAGAAAGATGAACCAGCCCAGCTCCACCAGCATCAGGAAAATCCCCAGCAACTTGAAAAACAGGTGATAGACCGCCAGCGCAATCCCGAAAAACAGCACCGCACGCCACAGCCAGGACAGATAACCCCACCACAACAGGCGGCGCTGCATGGCCGGCGTCCAGGGTTCAGGCGCAGGCAGGCCGTAACCGAACAAGGCCTCGCGCAACCGCCACCGACACAAGGCAAAGGCCCGGCCTTGAAGGTTGTCCACTTCCCACAGGTCACTGATCAGAAAGTAACCATCGAAACGCATGAACGGGTTGAGATTGACCACCACCGTGGTCAGCCAGGTCGCACTGGCAAGCATGAACGCTGCCGTACGTGCAGGCCCGTCGGGCAGCAGCGACCAGGCCAGCAAAGCGATACAGGCCAACAGCATTTCGGCAAGGACACCACCTGCGCCGATCAGCAAACGGGCGCGCCGGTCATTCACTCGCCAGGCATCGCTGACATCGGTGTAGAACAACGGCAGCAGCACCATGAATGCAACGCCCATGCTCTGCACACGACACCCGGCACGCTTGGCCATGAAGGCATGGCCGAACTCATGACAGAGCTTGGCGAAAAACAGCGCCGCACCAAACGCCAACGCGCCACCTAGGCTGAACAGATGAGGGAAGGTTCCAATGAATCGCTGCCAGTCACGTGCGACCAGAAACACCCCGAGCCCCAACGTGACAGGCAGGCCATAGCGCAGAAGTGAGGGGCCAAAGCGTTTCAGCCAGGGCCAGGCCCGATTGAGAAAAGCATCCGGGCGCCACAGGGGAATGCGGAAGAACAGGTATTGATGCAACAACATCTGCCACAAGCCGTGACGCGAAGCAGCCGCCTTGTAGGCATAGCTTGCACGCTGGTCCGGGTCGGTCGAAGCGATCAGGTCATGGCTGCGAAGAAAGATCAGCAGCTCTTCCACTTCGTTATCGCCCAACGGCAGACCGGGCTCAAGGTTCGCGGCCTGCAACACCTGCGTGGCGTCACCCAGCGACCAATGGCGCAACAGGCGGATAGCCTGAGCGCCAAGCTTGAAATAGCGGCCTCGCACCGGATCGGCCAGGGTCCAGCGTGGTGACCCGTCGAGTGCAGGTGCGGCAGAAGAAAGCTGCAGATCCGCCCGCAGGCTGGGCAGCGCCATTTACAGGCCTACGCTCTGACGCAAACCAGCCAAAGGCCTGCGCAAGAGATACAACGCCAAAGGTGCTCGCTCGCCAAAGACCTTCGCAGTGCCGCGCAACCCGATACGCGGCGGCGCATCAAGGAAGCTCGCATCCAGGCGATAGGCCAGTTGACCACCTGGAGTCGGCTGCGCCTCATAAGCTGCACGCTCCAGACGAGCGGAATGGCGGTGCAGAGGGTCGCTGTCGAGGAACAGAGCGATTTCAGCGTCCGGCTCCAGAGCGATGGCATCGCCGACCGCCAATTCAATGCGCAGTTCGGCCTGGGACGGATCAGCGATTTCCAGCAGGCGCTCACCGGTCTGGACCGGCTTCCCCGTCCAGCGCTGGGCATCGGCAAAGACCGCGATACCGTCACGCTCGGCACGAACCTCGCTGCGCTTGAGCAATTCGCGGGCGTAATCGCGTTCTGCACGCTTTTGCTCGACGCGAGCCGCCAGCAGGTCGACCTTCGAGCTTGATTCGGCATCGGCAAAGGCGCGTTGCGAGTTGGCTTTCAGTTCGGCTTCGGCGACACCCAGCGTGCGCTCGGCCACATCGGCCTGAGCCTTGAGGGTGGTGTTTTCAAAACGCACCAGCAGGTCACCGGTCTTGACCGACTGGTTGGGCTTGATCAGAAATTCGGCAATCACGCCGTCCAGTGGCGCAGCCACCACGCGACCGGCCAACGGCACGACTTCGGCAGGAGCCAGAACCGACTGGCGAACCGGGATCAGCAGGCTCAGCAGTGCAACAGCCACCAACCCCACCTGACGCTTGCGACTCAAGCGCAGGCGCCAGGGTTTGCGCGGCTGCAACGCCAGCCATGCATGGCTGTAGGTATCGCCCAGTTGCGAAAGCAGAACCTGCTCGGGCGCAGCCCAGGGTTTGTCACGGGCCAGCCACAAGCCGCCGAACACTTCGCCTTTATGATCCAGCAACGGCAGCCAGAACACATGGGTGGCCGACAGGCTCTGCCAGTCTTCGCGAACCGAAGCGGTGAGCGCATCCATCGCAACGACACTGGCGGGCTTGGCTTTCTCCAGCTTGAACAACTGAGCGACCGCATGCTCGACGAACGCGACAAAGGGCGCATTGGGATCAATCACGCTGACGCCGGTCACTGCCCGCACCTTGCCGGCAATCACCAGCGCAGCATGGCGAAAGCCAAACAGCGGCTGGCCGTCATTCACAAGGCTGTAAGCCAGTTGATCGGTCGTGCGGGCAGCGCGGGTCAGACGTTCAAGATCGAGGAACTGGGCAAAGACCCGTTCCACCACTCCAGGTACAGAAGCGTTCACTTAAGCTCCGGGAAACGTGCAGTTCCGCTCATGCCCGCCAACAGGCCCTCGGACTTTGGCAGACCGGCCACCAGCAGCAAGGTCTGGCTGCCTTCATCGATCCGCGCACCAAAGCGCTTGATAGTGGCGGTCAGTGGCTTGCCGGTTTCGTCAGGCACAAAACTGAACGTCTGACCGGCCTTGAGCTTGCCCATCCAGCGGGACGGCACCAGAAGGTGGATTTCCAGAGTACGGTTATCGACGATCTCCAGCAGCGGCGTGCCAGCGGAAACGCTTTCATAACGCTGGACCTTGCGATCCACGACCTGACCGTCATACGGCGCAATCACGCTGCAACGTTTGACTTGAACCTGAAAGACGCTTGATTGCGCCTGAGTTTCAGCGACCTTGGCCTCGGCCCGAGCCACCTCGAATCGACCGACGGAGTTGAGCGCAGCCAGTTGCCGGTTGTGCGCCAGTTCTTCACTGGCACCACGACTCGCCGCCTGGGAAGCGTTGAGCTGGGCCTGATAGGCCGAGCAATCGAAACGCGCCAGCGTATCGCCCTTGTTGAAGGTTTCACCTTCGCGCAGCGGAAGATCGACTATACGCCCGGCCAGTTCACTGGCGAGCACCGCCTGATCCTGTGCGCGCAAGACACCACGCGCCTCACTGGAGGCCGCAGCCTGAGCACCTGTGGAAGCATTATCCAATAACGGATCAACCTCGGCCGGAGTCTGCGCCTGAGCGACACACACCACACCGAACAACCCGAAAAACAAACCGTGCAAACACCGCATACCGGAGACTCCTTGTCGGATGAAACCAGTCTACGGCAGCCGTGATAAGCGTCAAGCCAATAGCCAGTATCTTTGCTGGGTGCCGGCTTCGGTGTCTGGAATATTTCTGCTCACCCAGGCAGGAGCGAATTCATTCGCGAGAGGCCCGCATAGCCGAAGAGAATCTATCGTCTCCAATGACGTCTCGCGGATAAATCCGCTCCTACTGAATCGCCTCAGACCAGCCCTGCATCCACCACCCACTGCTCAAGCGCCACAAGGTCCGGAATGCGGGCCACGCTTTCTCCGGCCTGGACAGCAGCCAGCTCCAGTTCGGCCAGAGGCACATCCACGTAGCTCAACTGGCTGTCGACCTTGAATGAGCGCGGGATACCCTGGGTCAGCAAGGCGATGAACCTGACGTCGTGGCGCCCGCCCAAGGCGTTGAGGACGACGATACGCGCCCGCCCTCCTACGCGGGGACGACCGCCGCAGGCGGCTTCAAAACTGATCAAAGGCAATTTCAGTTCGCGCCAGCTGATCGGCCCCAGATACCACTCGGGCGTGTCAGGTTCGGCCGTGCAGTCCTGGTAATCGATCAACTCCGCGACCGCGACATTGGGCAACAGCAAGGAGCGGTCGCTCAACGGCAGGACCAGCCCTGTCAGCATGGTGAGGCGGTTGGTTTGAAACGCTCTTTCAGACATCAACCTGACTCCAGTGGGCAATGCTCTCCAGCAGAACCGACTCCTGATACGGCTTGCTCAGGTAATCGTTGACGCCGATGGCCATGGCCCGGTCGCGGTGTTTCTGGCCAGAGCGGGAAGTGATCATGATGATAGGCAGGTCCTTGAGCTGTTCGTCGTGGCGAATCTGGCTGGCGACTTCAAAGCCGTCCATGCGCGGCATCTCGATATCCAGCAACATGACATCCGGTGTGTGCTCCTGCAGCAGGCTCATGGCGTCGATTCCGTCCTTGGCGGTCAGCACACGCATGCCGTGGCGTTCCAGCAGACGGCTGGTGACTTTACGTACGGTCACCGAATCATCGACCACCATGACCAGCAGAGGCCGGGTGTGCTCGATTTCACTGAAGGCCGGCGCTGTCAGCCCTTGGGCCTGCTGCGTCTGCGAACGGCTTTGCAGGGCGCGGATCTGTGCCAGCAGGTCAAGAATGAAAATCACCCGGCCATCGCCCAGAATCGTCGCCCCGGATATTCCCTGCACCCTGGCAAATTGCGGGCCCAGGCTCTTGACCACGATTTCCCGGGAACCCGCCAGCGCATCGACCTGCACAGCCAGCCATTGCTCCTGCAAATGCACCAGCAGCACCGGCAATGGCTGCAACTGGCCGGCAAACCTGGGCTGGCCGCCATTGAGCAACTCACCCAGATAACGCAGTTCATAACTGCGCCCGCCATAGTGATAGCGCGGCGGGCTGCTCTGGTAACAGGTTTCCAGATCGTTGGGCATGACCTGCACGATGCCGTCGATGGTATTGAGCGGCACCGCATACTGCTCCTCGCCACACTGCACCATCAGGGCACGGTTCACCGAAACCGAGTAAGGCAGGCGAATCCGGAAACGTGTGCCTTGCCCCGGCACCGAGTCGATGACAATCGAACCGCCCAGTTGCTTGACCTCGGCATGCACGACATCCATCCCGACACCGCGCCCGGAAATCTGGGTGATGATCTCGGTGGTGGAAAACCCGGCCTGGAGGATAAAGGGCAAGACCTCGTCATCGGATAGCTGCGCATCCTCCTGAATCATGCCGCGCTTGATTGCCTTGCGCCGCACGGCCGCAATATCCACACCGGAACCGTCATCGCTCAGCTCGATGACGATATCCCCGCCTTCATGCATCAGGTTCAGTTGGATATGGCCCTGCTCCGGCTTGCCTGCGGCAAGACGCCTTTCGGTGCTTTCCAGACCATGATCCACCGCATTGCGCAGCATGTGCTCAAGCGGCGCGACCATACGCTCCAGGATCGTACGGTCCATTTCACCGTCGGCATTGCCCACGTCGAACACGACGTTCTTGTGCAACTGCGAAGCAACCTGACGCACCACTCGGCGCAAACGGGGTACAAGCCTATCGAAAGGCACCATGCGGGTTCGCATAAGGCCTTCCTGCAAATCCGTGTTGACCTTGGCCTGCTGCTGCAACAGCGTTTTCGCATCACGGGCGCGGCTGCCCAGGGTTTCCTTGAGGTCCAGCAGGTCGGAAGCGGACTCGAACAAGGCTCGCGACAGTTGCTGAAGCTGCGAATGCCGGTCCATTTCCAGCGGGTCGAATTCCTCATAGCCCAGGCGCTCGGCTTGTACCTGATTGCGACTGAGGATACGGCCCTGAGTCTCCATATCCAGGCGCCGCAACTGATCACGCATACGCTCGATGGTGGTTTCCATCTCCACCAGCGTGACTTGCGTATCAATGATCTGCTGCTCTATACGGCCACGAAAAATAGAGGTTTCACCCGCCAGATTGACCAGCGTCTCCAGCTGTTCGGCCGCAACCTTGACCATTTCCGGGCCACTGCGCTCGCCCTCCGGTTCGGCATTGCCCGGCACAGAAGGAGGCGCAACCATGGGCGCAGGCTCAGGCGCCTCAATGATCGGGGTGTGAACGACAGGGTCGAGGCTGGCCAGCTTCTGGATGTTCTCGATCAGCAAGGCGGCGCTGGGCAAAGGCTTGTCCGCCCGTACCGCGTCGAGCATGTCGACCAGAACGTCATGGCCGCTTTGCAGCAGGCTCAACATCAACGGGCTCGGCTGCATCTCTCCTCTGGAAAGGCCTTCATAGAGCGATTCAAGCTCATGGGCCAGATCGCCGATCGGGGCGATTTCGACCATACGCGCACCACCTTTGAGGGTGTGCAGGTCACGCAGCAGGTTTTCAACTTCCAGCAGGTTCTGCGGATCAGCCTGCCAACGCGCCAGAGCTGCGCCCGAACTTTCGCTGAGGTCGAAACCTTCTTCGAGGAATATCTCCAGCAACTCCGGGTCGCGCTCCGCGGCATCCTCAGCCTGCGGTTCGAGCGGCCCGGAGGCCATACCGGCATCGCTGCCTGCGGTGACAAAAGTCCCCTGGCGAAAGCTGACAATGGCTTCGATCAGTGGCGCAGGATCTGTCAGCCGGTGATGGTTTTGCAGTTGCTCCAGCATGCGGGCCAGATGATTGTGGCTGGCGCGCAGCAGCCCGGCCAGTTCCGGCGAATAACTGTAACGACGGTCAATCAGGCCTTCATACAAGACTTCCAGCTCATGGCCCAGCGCCGCAACCGGCACAATATCGGCCATCCGGGCACCGCCCTTGAGGGTGTGCAGATCGCGCTGCAATGAAGGCAATGGCAGGGAGCTTTCCGGATCATCCAGCCAGCGCGTCAAGGCATGCCCGGCGCTATCGAGGATATCGACGGCTTCTTCAAGGAAGATTTCGACGATTTCATCGTCCAGGCCCGGCGGTTCGGCACTCGGGGGTTCGTTCGCCAACTGTGCAGTGGCTGCATTGAACTCTGTGATGCTGGGTGCCCGCGCCCCGTCGCTCTTGATAAGCCCCATGGCGGAAGGGTCCAGCGCCTCGTCGAGCAGTTCGTGCAAGGCGCGGATGCATTCGGGGCGAGGGTCGACATCCTGCCCGGCCGCCACCTGATCCAGCATGTTGATCAAGGCTTCGTGGGCATTTTCGGCCTCACTGAAGAATCGCTCGCTGACCGCAAGACTGCTTTCTTCCACCGCGCCATAAAGATCAAGCAAGGCCTCGCACAGCTCATCGACCTGAGGCAGGTCCGCCAGATGGGCGCCATGGCCAAGCGTAGTCAACTCATCGAGGAGCGCACTCAGCTCCTGCCGTTCTCCGGGGTGCTCACGCCAACGCTGCAACAGGTTCTCGGCATCCAGAACGATGTCCATGCCTTCGGCCAGGAAAGTGGCGATCAGCTTGGGGTTGTGTTTGATTCGCAAGCCGCTGTCCGACTCACGCAATGCAATCGTCAACCGCTCATTGAGCAGCGTATGGGCCGCCTCGATCAACTTGGCCGCGCCCGGAATCTCGGCCAGCGGTTTGCTCTCCAATTGCTCAAGCCCCTTGCGCAACAAGGGCTCGGCATTGCGCAGCAACTTGAGTTCGGGCGCGCCGATGGCGATCAGGTTGGCCTTGTACTCACGGACCAGTTGATCCAGCGGGCTCGCCAGTTCGGCAATCGGCAAGACGCCGGCCATGTGCGCACTGCCTTTGAGAGTATGCAGCGAGCGTAACAAGGCATCGCTGATCGAAGGCGAAGCACTTTGCGCTGCATGGTCGAGGAAGCGATTGAGCGCACCGAGGTGCCCGTACGCTTCCTGGCGGAAAATTTCCAGCAATTGCGGGTCGAGCTCTTCTGCGCCCTGACCGGCCGTTTTCCTGACCTGTGGCGTTTCAAGGCCGTTGGACAGTGCATGAGCGCGGGCAGCCAGAATGTCGACATCGTTGCGCTGACGCTGTGCATCACCTGCAAAATCGCTGATGACCGAGGGCAGCAAGGCAAGCACTTGCGTCAGCAACTGCTGCACTTCCAGGCCCGGTATGACATCGCCTTCCAGCACCCGGTTGAGCAGGTTTTCCACCGACCAGGCCAGTTCGCTCAGCACCAGGGCGCGAACCATCCGCCCGCTACCCTTCAAGGTATGGAAAGCCCGGCGCACTTCGGTCAATGCAGGGCTATCGTCGTTACCCGGATTGCCAAGCGAAGCAAACCATCGAGGCAGGTATTCACGCAGCGCATCCAGCACTTCCTCGGTTTCTTCAAGAAAGACCTCGCGCAGTTCTTCGTCCACGGCCTCCTCATCCGCAGGCGGCGGCAACAGGCTGGCGGGCATGTTGCGGGCTGGCGGGTTGACGGCGGAAACCGGGCTGGCGAGGACCTGAGCGATGGTCTGCGTCGGGCTGACGAGCACTTGCCGATCATCCAGCTCCAGCAGTTCTTCCTGCGTAATGACTTCATCGAGCAGCGGCACGTCCAGCGTATCCGGTGCAGGCGAATAACCCAGCCGGGCGAGGCTTTGCTGGGCCAGATCCAGAATCTGGTTACCCGGCGCCTCGTGATCCTCACCCATGCGCTCCAGGTAATACTCAACGCCCGTCAGGGTATCGGCCAGGCAATCGAGCTGAGTCCAGGTGGGCCGGGTTTCGTCCACCAGCAATTGCTCGACGATGTATTCATTGCAAGCTGCCAGCAGGCTGGCCGCCCTGGCCAGAGGAATCATCGCCAGCGCGCCGCGCACCTGCGTCAGCAAGGCACACAGCGGTTCAAGTCGCTGGCGATCCCATTCGCCATCGATGTAATCGAGAATCACGTCTTTGGCCTGCTGCAAGACCGTCCGCGCTTCGCGAATCACCAGTTGGTGAATCTGCATCAGATCGGTGGTGGGCAGGCGGCTGTCTTCCTGGCTGGTCTGCTCGGCAGTACCGATCATCCCGGCCAGTGTCGACTCGACGTACAGCAACGCACCGGCCACATCCATCAATGCAGCGTCACTGGGCTCACGCTGCCCTTGAGCCAGGCCCTGAACCACCGACAACTGATCGATGATGACCTTGCGCGGCTGACCAAAACCAAGCACCGCCAAAGTATCGGCAATCTGACGCAACGGTGGCAGCAACGGATTGAGTTCGCTGACGTGCTGACGGTCGCCGCGCACGAAGACGTCCAGCCGCTCCTTGACCCGTACCAGCCCTTCGCACAGAGCAACGATCACCGAACGCATGGCATCGCGGTCCGGCCCGGCCATGCGGGCGCGCTCTTCATTGACCACGTCGTTGCCGGGCAAAGCCTCGGCCAACGCATATTGGTCCTTGAGGTCCTGCATCTTCGGTGCCTGGCTGTCGGACTTGGCAATGTAGAACAGCAGGCTTTTCAGCAACTCTTCAGGCGCGGGCTGGTTGATGCCGTCGATCCCCTGCTCCAGCAGGCGCTTGAGCTCCTTGTCAGCGTCCTTCAGCAGGCTGCGCAGCGCAGGGCTGTTGGTAAAGTTGCCACTGACCATGGTTTCGACCAGAGCCGACGTGATTCGCCACAACGCACCAAGGGGTGCGTCTTCACACAACAGCTCAAGACGGGCAAACACCTTGGCCATGAAACCCAACTGGGTCTGTACATCCTGCTCACGCATCAACCCCACCAGTGCTGTTTGCAGGGTTTGACGCAGCTTGCGCAGCAGTTCAGGCAATTCCGGGGTATTACGCTGGGCCAGTATCTCGGCATCGAGCGGCGGGACGCTGACCAGTTGCGGGGCGAACAGGCTGGTTTCAGACAGCAGACTTTCGCCACGGGCGCTGCGCAAGTCGTTGAGCAGCGGCAAGACCACCAGCGGCAGATCCCGTCGTGCGGAATGAACGCGCTCCAGATAGGCCGGCAATTGCGTCATGGCCTGATCCAGCAACTGCATGGACTCGGCCTGCTGCGTGACACGATTTTGTTGAAGGGCCAGAACCAGTTGTTCGATTTCCTCGGCGAGCAAGGCCGCGCCATAGAATTCGATCATCTGCAGGCTGCCGTGGACCTGATGCACAAGGTTCAGGCATTCATCCAGGGCAACCGTGTTCGCTGGCTCGCTGGCGAATTCGTCCAACGCCTGTCGGGCCTGCCTGAGTGTTTCGGCTATTTCGCCCTTGAGCCATTCCAGAGCGACATAATCGCGGCGATCAGCCATGAATCATCCTGCCTCTCATCAAACAAAACACAACATCATGAATTAAATGAAATTTCCGTTGGTTTCGAGACAGCGCGGGGTCAGGGACACAGCGCAATTTCTTACCAATCAAGCCTGTTCATTTCTGGATGGCGGCAAGGTAAAACCTGATACCGAGCGGCGCATTTCACTGGCCATTTTCGCCAGATTGCCAATGCTCTCTGCGGTCGCGGCAGTACCCGAGGTCGTTTGTGTCGTGGTTTGCTGAATCACGGTCATGGTCTGCGATATCTGCCCGGCAGACGACGCCTGCTGGCGAGCGGCATCGGTGATACTTTCGATCAGTTCGGCCAGGACTCTGGAAACGCCCTCGATCTCTTCCAGCGCCACACCGGCATCTTGCGCCAGCCGGGCGCCGCGCACCACTTCACTGGTGGTCTGCTCCATGGAGATGACCGCTTCATTGGTGTCGTTCTGAATGGCCCGCACCAGCGTCTCGATCTGCTTGGTGGCGGACGATGAGCGTTCGGCCAGGCGCTGAACCTCATCGGCCACCACCGCAAAACCGCGCCCGGCATCACCGGCCATGGACGCCTGAATGGCGGCGTTGAGAGCCAGAATGTTGGTCTGGTCGGCAATGTCATCGATCAGGCTGACGATATCGCCAATTTCCTGGGATGACTCGCCCAGGCGCTTGATGCGCTTTGAGGTGTCCTGAATCTGCTCGCGGATGTTGTCCATGCCATGGATGGTGTTATGCACCACCTCATTGCCCTTGTTGGCGATGGTTACCGAGCGCTCTGCTACCGCAGAGGACTCCGAGGCATTGGCTGAAACCTGATCGATGGAAACCGCAATATCGGTGATCGCTGCCGAGGCGGCACTGATCTGCAACGCCTGATGCTCGGACGCTGCCGCCAGTTGCATCGCCGTGGTCTGGGTATCCTGAACCGCTGCCGCAACCTGCTCGGCAGTGAGGTTGATGGTGACCACCAGTTCGCGCAACTGATCGATGGAATAGTTGATGGAGTCGGCAATCGCCCCCGTGAAATCCTCGGTCACCGAAGCGGCCACGGTCAGGTCGCCATCGGCCAGGTTCTCGATTTCGTCGAGCAGCCGCATGATCGCGGTCTGGTTGCGCTCGTTCTTCTGGGCGGTTTCACGCAACTGGCGATTGGTTTCACGCACCATCACCAGACCGATGAGGATGATCGACATCAATGCCAGCAAGCCGAGCACATACTCGCCGATGGAGTTGGCCGAACGGGTAGTCGCCAGGTTTTCCAGACCG
Organism: Pseudomonas serbiensis; assembly: GCF_030580745.1. Lineage (NCBI taxonomy): Bacteria > Pseudomonadati > Pseudomonadota > Gammaproteobacteria > Pseudomonadales > Pseudomonadaceae > Pseudomonas > Pseudomonas serbiensis. The sequence continues at coordinate 129,262 of NZ_JAUQOO010000006.1, read as the reverse complement.
TTGGCCAGCACCGATGCTTCATCCAGCAGCGTCTGCGAAGTGTTGAAGATATTGCCGGACGCTTCACGCACCTGGAACAGCTCGGGAGAGGTTTCGAGAATCTCGTCGACGGAGCCGGAAACGAACTCGAAAAGCTCGGAGATTTCCGCAAGGCGCGCACGGGCATCGCGGTCCTCGACCTGGGCGATGCGCATCGTTGGATTGCCTTCAAGCATACCGTTGAGCACCCGCCCGAACTGGCTGGCATCACGTCCGAAAGCATCGGCGGCCTGCACGGCGGTCTCATCGCCGGACAACACGGTATTCACCGCGCCGAGAATTCTTTCCGCCAACAACGCCTGGCGTTGCGCCAAGACAACCTGACTGGCCGGAGCATGGCTCTTGAGCAGGATTTCTACGACCTTCTCGTACTCGACCTGCAATTGCGGGATGGTTTCGGACAAGGTAGCGGCTACTTGATGCAGGGACAGCACCGTCTGTTCGCTGGCCAGGATCACATCGGCATTCTTGCGCAGGTTTTCCCAGTCGTTCTGTACGGTTCGCAGTTCCTCACGTACAGCCGAAGGCGCAGCCGGCAGCCCTGTGGCAGGGTCGCCTTTCTTCAGGTAACCCCAACGCAGGTCGAAATCGTTGCGGGCATCGGTCAACAGCTTGAAGGCCTGGGCTTTGCCGGCAGCGGCCTCGGTGGCGTTCTTGGCAATGCGCTGGGACAACACGCGCAGCTCACCGGCATGCCCGATGTACTGCTTGTCGTAGTTCGACTGGGTATTGAGGTACGTGAAGTTGGCGAACAGCAAAATGATGAAAACGATAAGCGCCACGAACAACAGAATGATCTGCGCCCGGCTTTGTGCGCCTTCCAGTGACCTGCCAGTCATACTCATTAATCAGGCCCCCGCCTGGACCAACCGCGATTCGTGAAACAAAACACACCCGGCAATGCCGGGCCGACCTGCCACTTAAAATGCTACGTCCATGAAATCCGCAGATTGCGTCAGAGCCCACGGGCTGAACACCAGCCAGGCTTGCTCACGCAGGAATTGTCCACGAAGGAAAGGTGCAACCGCCATGTCAGGCACGCCAAACACTTCGGGCATCAGGCTCAATTGACTGAAATGCTGCATCCCGAAGACTTCATCCACCACCAGGCCTGCGAACACTTCCTGATACTCCACGACCAGCACACGCCGCTGCTTGCGCACTGGCGAAAGCTCGTAACCGAAGAAACCGCAAAGGTCCATGAGCGGCAACAGACGCCCGCGCAGATTGGCCATCCCGACCACCCAGGGCTTTACGCCGGGCAACACCGCATAACGTGGTTCATGCAGAATTTCGGCGATTTCGCCCATGGGCGCGACAAAACGCTGCTCCCCCATGCGAAAGCCGATACCGCTCCAGTCCTGCTGGTGAGTTTCCTGCAAAGGGAGGCCGGCCGCCATGGAGCGGCACCGCTGGTCGATATCGAGCAGCAGTTCAAAGGCAGTACGTGACTCGACCATGAAAAGCCCGGCTATCAGCCGGCCAGCACCGCGTTCAGGGTTTTCATCAGGGTTTCTTCATCCACCGGCTTTGTCAGGTAATCCCTGGCGCCCTGGCGCTTGCCCCAGACCTTGTCGGTTTCCTGATCCTTGGTGGTAATCATGATCACCGGGATCATGTTGGTGTCGGCATCCTTGGTCAGCTGGCGCGTAGCCTGAAAACCGTTGAGCCCCGGCATGACGATATCCATCAGCACGGCATCGGGCTTTTCCTGACGGGCCAACGCTACGCCATCGGCGCCATTTTCAGCCTTCAGCACCTCATGGCCGTGTTTTTCCAGCATGCCGGTGAGTTTGTACATTTCTGTCGGCGAGTCATCGACGATCAATATTCGAGCCATGGTGTTCCCCATCAGGTTGCGAGCCCGCGATCAGACGCGAGCATCACGATATTTGTTGTTCTACCGCAACGAAGCCAGGCACGTGAGCCTTGATAGCGTTCAGTAGTTCTTCCTTGCTGAAAGGCTTGGTCAAAAACTGGTCGGAACCGACGATCCGGCCCTTCGCCTTGTCGAACAACCCGTCCTTGGAAGAAAGCATGATGACTGGAGTCGACTTGAAAGCCCTGTTGTTCTTGATCAGTGCACAGGTCTGATAGCCGTCCAGACGCGGCATCATGATATCGACGAATATGATTCGAGGATGGTTATCGGCGATCTTTGCCAAGGCATCGAAGCCATCTATTGCAGTGATGACTTCACAACCGACGTTCTTGAGCAGCGTTTCGGCGGTACGGCGAACGGTCTTCGAGTCATCGATGACCATGACCTTCAATGCTGTGGCGTACTGTTCCATATGTGTTCTTCCGTCGCCGCAGCGATTTTCTGCGTGTTCTGCGTGGCACTGGAGCCGGATCGTAGCGTTTGGCTGATCCATGGGGCAGAAGACCGGATGCCGAGCCTTTTTAGCACACTCTCCAGACTCAATCCATAAAGCGCTGCCCCTTGACCCGAAGCAATCGGAGCGCCACCCTGACGCCTATTTCAAGGCCATCATGGCCGTTATCGATCAGAGGATATTACCCATGAGCGTTCGCTTAGGGATTGTCATGGACCCCATTGAGCGCATCTCCTATAAAAAGGACAGCTCGCTGGCCATGCTGCTTGCCGCACAGGAGCGTGGCTGGTCGCTGTTCTACATGGAGCAACAGGACCTGTACCAGAACGCTGGCCAGGCGCGCGCCCGGATGAAACCGCTCAAGGTCTTCGCCGACCCGGCACACTGGTTCGAACTGCAGGACGAAATCGACACCGGCCTTGATGATCTGGACGTGATCCTGATGCGCAAGGACCCGCCATTCGACATGGAATTCGTCTACACCACTTACCTGCTGGAGCAGGCCGAGCGTGCAGGCGTGCTGATCGTCAACAAACCTCAGAGCCTGCGTGACTGTAACGAAAAGCTGTTCGCCACACTCTTCCCGCAATGCACTCCGCCAACGCTTGTCAGCCGTCGCCCGGACATTCTTCGTGAATTCGCCGCACAGCACGGCGACGTGATCCTCAAGCCGCTGGACGGCATGGGCGGCGCGTCGATCTTCCGCCATCGCGCAGGCGACCCGAACCTGTCGGTGATTCTGGAAACCCTGACCGCCCACGGCACCCAGCAAATCATGGCGCAGGGCTATTTGCCCGCCATCAAGGACGGCGACAAACGCATCCTGATGGTCGATGGCGAACCTGTGCCTTACTGCCTGGCGCGTATCCCGGCAGCAGGCGAAACCCGCGGCAACCTGGCCGCTGGCGGTCGTGGCGAAGCTCGCCCGCTGACTGAAAAGGACCGCTGGATTGCTGAGCAGATCGGCCCTACCCTGCGCGAAAAAGGCCTGATCTTCGTCGGTCTTGACGTGATTGGCGAGCATCTTACCGAAATCAACGTCACCAGCCCGACCTGTATCCGAGAAATCGACAATGCCTTCGGCACCAACATCGGCGGCTTGCTGATGGATGTGATCGAGAAGAAACTGCAAGCTCGGTAAAAGTGCATTTCGCGAATGAATTCGCTCCTGCCGCAGGAGCAAACTCATTCGCGAAGCAATAATGATGAAACGGATTTTGAACGAGACACTGAGCCGCCAATGACATCCATGGCCAGAAACGACCTCCCCCTCGAACTGTCGACAGTGGGTGTGCGTCCAGCCGATCGTCTGGGCTTCACCATAATGATCGCCGCGCTGATCCATGCCGCGGTGATTCTTGGTGTGGGTTTCACTTATGTAAAACCCGAGCAGATATCCCAGACGCTGGAAATCACTCTCGCCACCTTCAAAAGCGAGGAAAAACCCAAACAGGCGGACTTCCTGGCTCAGGACGACCAGCAAGGCAGCGGCACCCTGGACAAGGCCGAAACGCTCAAGACCACGGAAATCGCGCCTTATCAGGACACCAAGGTCAACAAGGTGACACCGCCACCGGCCAACAAGCCCGTGGAAAAACAGGAAGCACCGAAAACCGCTGTCGCCACCATCGCTCCTTCCCCGCAGCACACGACAGCCAAACGCGAAGAGGTCAAACCCGAACCTGCCGCCAAGGAAGCGCCTTCCTTCGACAGTTCGCAACTGAGCAATGAAATTGCCAGCCTTGAGGCCGAACTCTCGGCCGAGCAGCAACTGTATGCCAAGCGACCGAAGATCCATCGCCTCAATGCGGCCTCGACCATGCGCGACAAGGGCGCCTGGTACAAGGATGACTGGCGCAAGAAAGTCGAACGGGTCGGCAACCTGAACTACCCGGAAGAGGCGCGCCGCCAGCAGATCTACGGCAACCTGCGGCTATTGGTCTCTATCAATCACGACGGCTCGTTGTATGAAGTGCTGATTCTGGAATCCTCAGGCCATCCTTTGCTGGATCAGGCCGCACAACGAATTGTGCGTCTTGCAGCGCCATTTTCGCCGTTCACCGGCGATCTGGCTGACATCGATCGCCTGGAAATCATCCGCACCTGGAAGTTCGCACGGGGCGACAAGCTTTCGAGCAACTGATGGTTCCTTCACAAACTGGAAGGCTGCTATAACTGACAGTTGTCAGGCTTGCCCAGCAGCGCCACACTAAGGCTCATGAAAAACGTATCCCCAAGCTATCTCAAGCATCAGTTCCTGATTGCCATGCCGCACATGCATGATCAGAACTTCGCGCAAACCTTGACGTATATCGTCGAGCACAACGCCAATGGTGCCATGGGGCTGGTGATAAACCGCCCGCAGAGCCTGAGTCTGGCCGATGTGCTCGAACAATTGCGACCGGAGCTGCCCGCTCCTGTGCGCTGCCAGCACATTCCCATTCATTCCGGCGGCCCGGTGCAGACCGACCGCGGGTTTGTCCTGCATCCAAGCGGCCAGGTCTTTCAGGCGACTGTCGAGCTGGGTGGCGTCTCGCTGTCCACCTCGCAGGACGTACTGTTTTCCATCGCGGACGGCTATGGGCCTGATCAGAATGTGATCGCCCTGGGCTATGCCGGTTGGGACGCCGGTCAACTGGACGCCGAAATGGCCGCCAATGCCTGGCTGACCTGTCCTTTCGACCCTGCCATCCTGTTCGAGACCGACAGTGAGTTGCGGCTCGACGCAGCGGCAGCACGTCTGGGCGTCAATCTGAATCTGCTCTCGACTCAGGCAGGTCACGCCTGATGGCTGCATTGCGCCTGCTTCTGGGTTTCGATTACGGCACCAAACAGATCGGTATTGCGGTCGGCCAGGCCATTACCGGCCAGGCTCGCGAGCTTTGCACCCTCAAGGCACAGAACGGCGTCCCGGACTGGGACAAGGTTCAAGCCCTGATTACAGAGTGGAAACCCGATGCCATTGTGGTCGGCCTGCCGCTGAATATGGACGGTACGCCCAGCGAAATGAGCGCCCGCGCCGAAAAGTTCTCGCGCAAGCTCAATGGCCGCTTCAATATCCCGGTCTACACCCACGATGAACGCCTGACCACCTTTGAAGCCAAAGGCGAGCGCATGGCGCGTGGCGGTCAGCGGGGCAGTTATCGCGACAACCCTGTGGATGCCATCGCCGCCGCGCTCTTGCTGCAAGGCTGGCTCGATGCCAATCCCGAATTGCTGAATGCGTGACTTTTCAAGCCAGAACAGCTTCGAGATACCCGGATTTCAAGTTTCCGCCTGAGCAGCGCGCCCGATGGGCTGTGCTCGGGCCTTTAAAGGAGCAATCATGAGCTTGCCCAATCCCTCCGATCTGATTCGTCAGATGGCCACCGATCTGAGCACTCACCTGAGCAAACGTGGCATCAGCGACCCTCGTTTCATTGGCATCCGCACAGGCGGTGTATGGGTCGCACAGGCACTGCTCAAGGCCCTGGAGAACAGTTCGCCGCTCGGGACGCTGGATGTGTCGTTCTATCGCGATGACTTCAGCCAGAACGGCCTTCATCCCCAGGTTCGTCCATCCGAGCTGCCTTTCGAGATCGAAGGCCAGCATCTGGTCCTGATCGATGATGTGCTCATGAGCGGCCGTACCATTCGTGCAGCCCTCAACGAGCTGTTCGACTACGGACGTCCGGCCAGCGTAACGCTGGTCTGCCTGCTGGATCTGGACGCCGGAGAGCTGCCGATTCGCCCTAACGTGGTGGGCGCGTCGCTTTCACTGGCACCCGACGAGCGCGTCAAGCTGACCGGCCCCGAGCCGCTGGCGCTCGAGCTTCAAGACCTTTCCACCGCTTCAGCCCTTTAAGAGTCCCTTGCGATGACGCCTCTCGACGCCAAGCGCCCGCTGCAACTCAATCATCAGGGTCAGCTGCGCCATTTTCTGTCTCTGGACGGCTTGCCCCGCGAGCTGCTCACCGAAATCCTCGACACGGCTGACTCCTTCCTTGAAGTCGGCGCCCGTGCGGTGAAGAAAGTCCCGCTGTTGCGTGGCAAGACTGTCTGCAACGTGTTCTTCGAGAACTCGACCCGCACACGGACCACCTTCGAGCTTGCAGCCCAGCGGCTGTCGGCCGATGTCATTACCCTCAACGTCTCGACTTCTTCGACCAGCAAGGGCGAGACGCTGTTCGACACCCTCCGCAATCTGGAAGCAATGGCTGCCGACATGTTTGTCGTGCGTCATGCCGACTCCGGCGCAGCGCACTTCATTGCCGAGCACGTGTGCCCGGAAGTGGCGATCATCAACGGCGGCGACGGCCGTCACGCGCACCCGACCCAAGGCATGCTCGACATGCTGACGATCCGACGCCACAAGGGCAGTTTCGAGAATCTGTCGGTAGCCATCGTCGGCGACATCCTGCACTCGCGAGTGGCACGCTCCAACATGCTGGCCCTCAAGGCACTGGGTTGCCCGGACATCCGCGTCATCGGACCAAAAACCCTGTTGCCCGTGGGCATCGAGCAATACGGCGTCAAGGTCTATACCGATCTGGCTGAAGGCCTGAAGGATGTAGACGTGGTCATCATGCTGCGCCTGCAACGCGAGCGCATGACTGGCGGCCTGCTGCCCAGCGAAGGCGAGTTCTATCGCCTGTTCGGCCTGACCACTGCACGTCTGGCGGGAGCCAAGCCTGATGCCATCGTCATGCACCCTGGCCCGATCAACCGGGGCGTGGAAATCGAATCGGCAGTCGCCGACGGCGCGCACTCAGTCATTCTCAATCAAGTGACCTACGGGATCGCCGTGCGCATGGCCGTGCTCTCCATGGCCATGAGCGGACAAACCGCACAACGACAATTCGAGCAGGAGAACGCCCTGTGAAGCTCAGCATTCTCGGCGCTCGCGTCATCGACCCGCTCAGCGGGCTGGATAAAGTCACGGACCTGCACCTTGAAGCGGGCAAGATCCTCGCCATCGGCGCTGCACCCGCAGGCTTCGAGCCCAGCCAGACCATCGATGCCAACGGCCTTGTCGCCGCACCCGGCCTCGTTGACCTCAATGTTTCCCTGCGCGAACCGGGTTACAGCCGCAAAGGCACCATCGCCAGCGAAACACGCGCCGCAACGGCAGGCGGCGTCACCAGCCTGTGCTGCCCGCCACGCACCAAGCCGGTACTCGACACCTCGGCGGTCGCCGAACTGATCCTGGACCGCGCCCGCGAGGCCGGATACAGCAAGGTCTTCCCTATCGGCGCCTTGAGCAAAGGGCTGGAAGGCGAGCAACTGGCAGAACTGATTGCCCTGCGCGACGCCGGTTGTGTGGCGTTCGGCAATGGCTTGAGCAGCTTCAGCAATACCCGCACCCTTTGCCGGGCGCTGGAATATGCAGCCACTTTCGACCTGACGGTCATCTTCAACTCACAGGATCGCGACCTGGCTGAAGGCGGCCTGGCCCATGAAGGCCCGACCGCCAGCTTCCTTGGCCTGGCCGGTATCCCGGAAACAGCGGAAACCGTAGCGTTGGCCCGCGACCTGCTGCTGGTGGAGCAAAGCGGCGTACGCGCTCACTTCAGCCAGTTGACCAGTGCCCGCGGCGCAGCCCTGATTGCTCAGGCGCAAGCCCGTGGCCTGCCGGTCACTGCCGACGTGGCCTTGTATCAACTGATTCTGACTGACGAAGCGCTGATCGACTTCTCCAGCCTCTATCACGTCCAGCCGCCACTGCGCACCCGCGCCGACCGCGACGGCCTGCGTGAGGCCGTGAAATCGGGTGTGATTCAAGCCATTTCCAGCCATCACCAACCGCACGAACGCGACGCCAAGCTGGCACCGTTTGGCGCGACCGAGCCGGGCATCAGCAGCGTCGAACTGCTGCTGCCGCTGGCAATGACCCTGGTTGAGGATGGCTTGCTCGACCTGCCAACACTGATCGCCCGCCTGAGCTCAGGCCCGGCAGCAGCCTTGCGCCTGCCAGCCGGCCAACTGAGCGCTGGCTCGGCGGCGGATCTGGTGCTGTTCGACCCGGCCGCTTCGACGGTTGCCGGCGAGAAATGGCTGTCCAAAGGCGATAACTGCCCGTTCCTCGGCCATTGCCTGCCGGGAGCGGTGCGTTACACGCTGGTGGATGGGCGGATCAGTTATAGCGCCTGACCCAGGTTCGCGAATGAATTCGCTCCTACACGGTAGGAGCGGATTTATCCGCGAAGAACCTCAGCCGCGTTGCGCATTCCTGATGGATATCTGGTTATTCATTGTCCAGAAGTCATACAGCACGCCCAGCAGAAACACTCCGCCTGTCAGCAGGTAGATCAACCCGGTAATCCACTTCCCCTGATACATGCGGTGTACGCCGAAAATCCCCAGGAAGGTCAGCAGCAGCCAGGCCACGTTGTAGTCGGTCGAGCCCTGATTGAAGCGCAGGTCGGCCTCGCGATCCATGGACGGGATCAGGAACAGGTCGATCAACCAGCCAATCCCCAGCAGGCCAAAGGTGAAGAACCAGATGGTGCCGGTCACCGGCTTGCCGTAGTAAAAACGGTGAGCACCCAGAAAGCCGACAATCCACAGCAGATACCCCAAAAGCTTGCTGTGAGTATCAGGACGATAGCTGTTCATTTCTTACCTCTTCGATCCGATAGAAAAAAATATGTGTGAATTTTGTGACTTCATTGAAGCGTTCCGACGTATGGCATCACGGCGTTGATTGATGAGCCAACCCCTTGCCAGCAAAGGGATTGAGCGGAAAACCGAAAGAGTGTGTCGCATAAAACGTAAGGATGCGACTGTGATCGAGTCGACAAATGGGGTCGGGTTTTGTCAAAAAGCTGTTATAAAGTTGCGCGCTGACCACTATGAGCCTTGCCGAATGCGTCCTTTTTTCAAGACATGGCTAACCATTTGCCTCTTTATGCCTCTGGCCGCCCACGCCACCAACCGTGAGCAACAACTTCCTGCGAGTTTCACCGGCTATACCGCGAAGAACCACTTTTCCCCAGTCATCACTCCTCGCAGTATCCCTCTGGAAGTCTCTATTCCTCTCAAGCTTCAAAGTGCCACCGACACTCAGATTCCGGCACCTCGAAAGAATTCAGCCAGGCCCGTCAAAGCAGCCAAGGCCACCAAGGCCGTGCCGACCGTCAATGCCAGGCAGGGTAATGCTGTCGTGAAACGGGCCTTGCAGGCAGTCGGCACGCCTTATCGCTGGGGTGGAACCACTCCGGGCAAGGGTCTGGATTGCAGCGGGCTGGTGAAATACGCCTTCAACGATGTGCAGGAAGTCGATCTGCCGCGCACCTCCAATGCCATGGCCGAAGGTCACGGTCAGAAGGTTGATCGCAAGGATCTGAAGCCGGGTGATCTGCTGTTCTTCAACATCAAGAGCCGCAATATCAATCATGTAGCCATCTACCTGGGCAATGACCGCTTCGTCCACGCCCCGCGTCGTGGCAAGGCCGTGACTGTCGATACGCTGAAAAAGCCGTACTGGAGCAGTCACTACAAGATCGCCAAGCGCGTGCTGCCTAAACAGACCACGCCCCTGCACGTCGCCCAGCGATGAGGCAAAGGCCTGCCTCACCGGCAGGCCGGCTTCCCTAGAAGTTGTCGGGCACCTTGGCCCGCTCGCGCGCACTCTCGCGGGTGATCACCCCCTTCTTCAGCAGATCAGCCAGACACATGTCCAGCGTCTGCATGCCCACCGAGCCGCTGGTCTGGATGGCCGAGTACATCTGCGCCACCTTGTCTTCGCGGATCAGGTTACGGATCGCAGGGGTCCCCATCATGATTTCATGAGCCGCCACACGGCCGCCGCCGACCTTCTTGAGCAATGACTGCGACACCACGGCATGCAGTGATTCGGAAAGCATGGAGCGGATCATGGACTTTTCCTGCGCGGGGAATACGTCGACGATCCGGTCGATGGTCTTGGCGGCCGAAGTCGTGTGCAAAGTGCCAAATACCAGGTGACCGGTTTCAGCCGCAGTCAGTGCCAGGCGAATGGTTTCAAGGTCACGCAGCTCACCCACCAGAATCACGTCAGGGTCTTCACGCAGGGCCGAGCGCAGGGCCTCGGAGAAGCCCAGCGTATCGCGATGCACTTCACGCTGGTTGACCAGACACTTCTTGGACTCGTGGACGAATTCAATGGGGTCTTCGATGGTCAGGATATGGTGGTGCTTGTTGCAGTTCAGGTAGTCGATCATTGCAGCCAGGGTCGTCGACTTGCCCGAACCGGTCGGTCCGGTCACCAGGATCAGGCCACGAGGCACATCGGTAATCTTGCGAAACACTTCCCCCATCCCAAGATCTTCCATGCTCAGGATCTTCGAGGGAATGGTCCGGAATACCGCGCCTGGGCCACGGTTCTGGTTGAAGGCGTTGACCCGAAAGCGTGCAATCCCCGGCACCTCGAACGAAAAGTCGGTTTCCAGAGACTCCTCGAAAACCTGACGCTGCTTGTCGTTCATGATGTCGTAGATCAGCGCCTTGACCTCCTTGGCATCCAGCGGCGGCAGATTGATCCGCCGCACATCGCCGTCAACACGGATCATCGGCGGCAGGCCCGCAGAGAGGTGTAAGTCCGACGCGCCCTGTTTGGCACTGAAAGCCAGCAGCTCGGTAATATCCATACAGCTCCTCAATCACATAGAATGCCGCAGACTTTAGCCCTGCTGGCGCAAATCAATGTCCACGATAGCAGCGAACATTTCAACGCTCGAAGAACGAATTCGCGCAGCGGCACACGCGGCGCAACGCAACCCGTCCTCCATCGGCCTGCTGGCGGTCAGCAAGACCAAGCCTGCCAGCGACCTGCGCGAAGCCTTTGCCGCCGGCCTGCGCGATTTTGGCGAAAATTATCTGCAGGAAGCACTGGGCAAACAGCTGGAATTGGCTGACCTGCCCTTGTGTTGGCATTTCATCGGCCCCATTCAGTCGAACAAGACGCGCGCTATCGCCGAGAACTTCGCCTGGGTACATTCCGTGGATCGCCTGAAAATCGCTCAACGCCTGTCCGAACAACGACCTGACAACCTTGAACCGCTCAATATCTGCATTCAGGTCAATGTCAGCGGCGAGGCGAGCAAGTCTGGCTGTACGCCCCAGGATCTGCCAGCGCTGGCGGCCGCCATCAGCGCATTGCCGCGCCTGAAGCTGCGCGGCTTGATGGCGATTCCCGAACCAACAGAAGACAGCGCCGAACAGAACGCTGCATTCGCTGCCGTACGTACACTGCAAGAACAACTGAACCTGCCACTGGACACACTTTCCATGGGCATGAGCCACGATCTGGAAGCCGCCATTGCACAAGGCGCGACCTGGGTGCGGATCGGCACTGCCCTTTTTGGCGCCCGTGACTACGGCCAGCCATAACTCACGCACAAGGACCTTTTTCATGAGCAAGACTCGTATTGCCTTTGTCGGCGCCGGAAACATGGCTGCCAGCCTGATCGGCGGCTTGCGCGCCCAAGGCGTGGAAGCGGCGCTGATCCGCGCCAGTGATCCGGGCGCCGAAACCCGCGAGCGCATCGCAACCGAGCACGGCATCACCGTGGTCGCCGACAACGCAGAAGCCATCGAAGGCGCAGATGTCGTGCTGCTGGCAGTAAAGCCGCAAATGATGAAAGCCGTCTGCGAAGCGCTGCGCCCAAGCCTGAAGCCCCATCAACTGATCGTCTCGATTGCGGCCGGTATCACCTGCGCCAGCATGACCCAGTGGCTGGGCGAGTCGCCTATCGTGCGCTGCATGCCCAACACTCCGGCCTTGCTGCGCCAGGGCGTCAGCGGTCTGTATGCCACCGACAAGGTAAGCGCCGCCCAGCGCGAACAGGCCGAACAATTGCTGTCGGCCGTGGGTATCGCGGTCTGGCTGGATGAAGAGAAACAACTGGATGCCGTGACTGCTGTTTCAGGCAGCGGCCCGGCGTATTTCTTCCTGATGATCGAGGCGATGACTGCGGCGGGCGTAAAGCTGGGCCTGCCCGAAGACGTCGCCAAAAAGCTCACTCTGCAAACCGCTCTGGGCGCCGCACTGATGGCAACCGGCAGCGATGTGGATGCCGCGGAATTGCGTCGCCGTGTGACATCGCCTGCCGGCACCACGGAAGCCGCCATCAAGGCATTCCAGGCAGGCGGTTTTGAAGCGCTGGTAGAAACGGCCCTCAGTGCCGCCGATAATCGTTCGGCAGAGCTGGCCGAACTACTGGGCAAATAATTTTCTAGGCCTTTCTGGAGCAGATCGATGATTGGATTGAACACCGCTGCAATTTACGTCTTGCAAACCATTGGCAGTCTTTATCTGTTGATCATCCTCTTGCGCTTCGTGCTGCAACTGGTGCGGGCGAACTTCTATAACCCGCTGAGCCAGTTCACTGTAAAAGCCACGCAGCCATTGCTCAAACCTCTGCGCCGGGTCATTCCGAGCGTGTTCGGCCTGGACATGTCGTCGCTGGTACTGGCAATCCTCGTGCAACTGATCCTCATGGCCCTGACGCTGCTGCTGAGCTATGGCACCACCGGTGATCCACTGCACCTGCTGATCTGGGCAATCATTGGCGTGACGGCGCTGTTCCTGAAGATATTCTTCTTTGCCCTGATCATCAGCGTGATCCTGTCCTGGGTCGCACCGGGCAGCCACAACCCTGGTGCAGAACTGGTCAACCAGATCTGTGAGCCGGCACTGGCACCGTTCCGCAAGTTCCTGCCCAATCTCGGCGGCCTGGACCTTTCGCCGATCTTTGCCTTCCTCGCCCTCAAGCTGCTGGACATGCTGGTCATCAACAACCTGGCAGCCATGAGCATGATGCCGCAGGTTCTGCGCATGCTGATCTGACGTTTCTTTCGCGAATGAATTCGCTCCCACGGGATGTGCATGGGGGGGCGGATTCATCCGCGAAAAGCTTTCCTCTGTTGCCGCTACCCCCCGCGATCTTTAGACTTACGCCTCATTCAAGCGAGAGCAGGGTCGATGCCCACGGTATTCCCCCACGATTCTGTCGGTCTGGTCACACCGCAACTGGCACATTTCAGCGAGCCCCTGGCCTTGGCCTGTGGCCGTTCGCTGCCAGCCTACGACCTCATTTATGAAACCTACGGCCAGCTCAATGCTGCGCGCAGCAACGCCGTACTGATCTGTCACGCGCTGTCGGGGCATCATCACGCTGCGGGTTACCACAGCCCTGAAGATCGCAAACCGGGCTGGTGGGACAGTTGCATCGGCCCAGGCAAGCCAATCGATACCAACAAGTTCTTCGTGGTCAGCCTGAACAACCTCGGCGGCTGCAACGGCTCCACAGGCCCCAGCAGCATCGACCCGGAGACCGGCAAACCCTTCGGCGCCAACTTTCCGGTCGTGACCGTGGAAGACTGGGTCAACAGCCAGGCACGTCTGGCGGACCTGTTGGGTATCGAGCAATGGGCAGCGATTGTCGGCGGCAGCCTGGGCGGCATGCAGGCGCTGCAATGGACCATCAGCTACCCGGATCGCGTGCGCCACTGCCTGGCAATCGCTTCGGCACCCAAGCTGTCGGCACAGAACATCGCGTTCAACGAGGTGGCCCGTCAGGCGATTCTCACCGACCCCGAGTTCCATGGCGGCTCCTTCCAGGAAGTCGGCGTGATCCCCAAGCGCGGCCTGATGCTGGCACGCATGGTCGGGCACATCACGTACCTGTCCGACGACTCCATGGGCGAGAAATTCGGCCGTGGCCTCAAGAGTGAAAAGCTCAACTACGACTTCCATAGCGTTGAGTTCCAGGTCGAAAGCTACCTGCGCTATCAGGGCGAAGAGTTTTCCGGTCGTTTCGATGCAAACACTTACCTGTTGATGACCAAGGCACTGGACTACTTCGACCCTGCGGCCAACTTCAACGACAATCTGGCGAAGACTTTCGCCAGCGCCAAGGCGAAGTTCTGCGTGATGTCCTTTACCACCGACTGGCGCTTCTCGCCTGCCCGTTCGCGAGAGCTGGTGGACGCACTGATGGCTGCCCGCAAGGACGTCTGCTACCTGGAGATCGACGCGCCTCAAGGGCACGACGCCTTCCTGATCCCGATCCCGCGCTACCTGCAGGCTTTCGGTAACTACATGAACCGAATTTCGTTGTGAGGACGCCATGAGAGCCGACCTTGAGATCATCCAGGAATGGATCCCCGCAGGCAGCCGCGTGCTCGACCTGGGTTGTGGCGATGGCGAGTTGCTGACCTGGCTTCGCGACAACAAGCAAGTCACCGGCTACGGCCTTGAAAACGACCCGGACAATATTGCCGAGTGCGTGGCCAAGGGCATCAACGTGATCGAACAGGACCTGGACAAGGGCCTGGGCAACTTTGCCAGCAACAGCTTCGATATCGTGGTCATGACCCAGGCCCTGCAAGCCGTGCATTACCCGGACAGAATCCTCGACGAAATGCTGCGTGTCGGTCGCCAGTGCATCATTACGTTCCCGAACTTCGGCCACTGGCGCTGCCGCTGGTATCTGGCGAGCAAGGGCCGCATGCCGGTGTCCGAGTTCCTGCCTTATACCTGGTACAACACGCCGAACATTCACTTCTGCACCTTTGAAGACTTCGAAGAGCTGTGCCGCGAACGCGAGGCACAAGTGATCGACAGGCTTGCCGTCGATCAACAGCATCGTCACGGGTGGGCCAGCAAGCTATGGCCTAATCTGTTGGGTGAAATCGGCATTTACCGGGTCAGCAGCCCCGGCCTGCTCGACCATCAGATCGCTGTCTGATTCATGGAATGTGAAGGAGAACGAACATGAGCCGCCTGGCTATTTTCCTGCTGACTGCCTGTCTGGGCCTGCCTGCACTGGCAGCCGATGCCATCAAGGGTGAGCGACAGGAAAAGTTTGGCGACATCACCGTTCACTACTCCACCTTCAACTCGACCTTCCTGCAGCCGGAGATCGCCAAAGGCACCGAGCTGATCCGCAGCAAGAATCAGGGCGTGATCAATATCTCCGTGCTGAAGGATGGCAAACCGCAGGCGGCACAGGTCAGCGGCACGATCAAGGACCTGACCAGCGCTTCGATCCCCTTGAGTTTCAAGCAGATCACCGAGCGCGGCGCGGTCTACTACATTGCGCAATACCCTGTGCCACAGCAGGAAAACCGAACCTTCGACATCCACGTTAAAACTGGCAGCGATACCAATAGCTTCAGTTTCAACCAAGAGCTTTTCCCGGGCCAATGATGAACCTCACGCAACTTGTATTGGCCAGCCACAACGGCGGCAAACTCAAAGAACTCCAGGCCATGCTGGGCGACAGCGTGCAGTTGCGCTCCGTGGGCGAGTTCAGCCACATCGAGCCGGAAGAAACCGGCCTGTCCTTCGTCGAGAATGCGATCCTCAAGGCCCGCAACGCCTCGCGCCTTTCCGGCCTGCCGGCACTGGCCGATGACTCGGGGCTGGCGGTGGATTTTCTCGGCGGAGCGCCAGGCATCTATTCGGCACGCTACGCCGACGGCAAGGGTGACGCCGCCAATAACGCCAAGCTGCTGGACGTCCTGAAAGACGTGCCCGACGAGCAACGCGGCGCACAGTTCGTTTGCGTGCTGGCACTGGTTCGCCATGCCGACGACCCCTTGCCGATCCTCTGCGAAGGCCTGTGGCACGGGCGCATCCTGCATGCGGCCAGCGGCGAACATGGCTTCGGTTACGATCCACTGTTCTGGGTGCCTGAGCGCAACTGCTCCAGCGCCGAACTCAGCCCGACCGAGAAAAACCAGCTCAGCCATCGCGCCCGCGCCATGGCCATACTGCGTCAGCGCCTGGGTCTGCAATGATCCACGATCCACCTGCGCAGCCCCTGTTTCTGGGTGAGGCTGGCTTTTCGTCCGAAAGCCCAAGGGCTGCCCTGCCGCAACTGCCACCGTTGTCGCTGTACATCCATATCCCGTGGTGCGTACGCAAATGCCCGTACTGCGACTTCAACTCTCACACTGCCAGCCCGGTGTTGCCGGAGCAGGAATATGTCGATGCGCTGCTGGCAGACCTGGATCAGGACCTGCCTCACGTCCATGGCCGGGAACTGCGTTCGATCTTCTTCGGCGGCGGTACGCCGAGCCTGTTCAGCGCCGAAGCCTTGGGCCGGCTGCTGGCCGGTGTCGAGCAGCGCATCCGCTTTGCCAGCGATATCGAAATAACTCTGGAAGCCAATCCAGGCACCTTCGAGCAGGTCAAGTTCAGCGCCTATCGCGGGCTGGGCATCAACAGGCTGTCCATCGGCATCCAGAGTTTCCAGGAAGCAAAGCTCAAGGCTCTGGGACGGATTCACAACGGTGACGAAGCGATTCGTGCTGCCGACATGGCGCGCATGGCCGGTTTCGACAACTTCAACCTGGACCTGATGCACGGCCTGCCGGACCAGTCTCAGGACGAAGCCCTGAACGACCTGCGTCAGGCCATCGCACTGGCACCGACACATCTGTCCTGGTACCAGTTGACGCTGGAGCCCAACACCGTTTTCTGGAACCAGCCGCCAGTCCTGCCCGAAGACGACATCCTCTGGGATATTCAGGAAACCGGTCAGCAACTGCTGGCTGACAGCGGCTATGCGCAGTACGAAGTCTCTGCCTATGCCCAGCCTGGCAAGGCAGCGCGACATAACCTCAATTACTGGAGTTTCGGGGACTTCATCGGTATCGGTGCAGGCGCCCATGGCAAACTCAGCCATCCGGACGGTCGCATTGTCCGCACCTGGAAAACACGCCTGCCCAAGGATTATCTCAATCCGAAAAAGCCGTTCCAGGCCGGTTCCAAGCTGTTGAGCGTCGAGGAATTGCCTTTTGAGTTCCTGATGAATGCACTGCGCCTCACAAATGGTGTGGACGCTGCATTATTTCGCGAAAGAACAGGTCTAAGCGTCGATTCACTGGCCAGCGCCCGCCGACAAGCCGAACAACGCGGCCTGCTGCAAGCCGACCCGACACGTCTGGTCGCAACCCCGCAAGGCCAGCTTTTTCTCAATGACTTGCTGCAATACTTTCTGACCTAAGGACCCTGCATGGATCTCATACTCGATCTGCTCGCCACCGTCTCGCGATGGAGTCGCAACAATCTGTCAGAAATTGCACTGGCACTTGTGGGCTGTTTGTTGGTGCTGTTCGGTTCGGACTTCAAGGTATGGATCGAGCAACGTATCAGCAGCATGACAGGCGCATTGCGCATCCCGCTTCTGGCGCTGCTGTGTACCATCGGCAGCGGCCTGGCGCTGATCTATGCAACACCCTGGGTCGTGCGTGGCCTGAGCCAGTTCAACAATTACAGTCTGGCGCCGGTCTTGTTGGTGGTGCTGGTGTTGATCGGTGTGATTGCGGATCGTAAATAGCTTTTCTTCGCGAATGAATTCGCTCCCACATCAGTCTGTGGAAGCGAATTCATTCGCTAACCGGTTTTAAGCCAGCTTCTCGAACTTCAGATCCCACACACCATGCCCCAGGCGCTCACCACGGCGCTCGAACTTGGTGATCGGACGCTCGGCCGGGCGCGGGACATACTGGTTGTCTTCTGCCTGATTGCGATAACCAGGTGCAGCACTCATCACTTCCAGCATGTATTCAGCGTACGGGCCCCAGTCGGTAGCCATGTGGAACACACCACCGACCTTCAGCTTGCTGCGCACCAGTGCCGCAAACTCGGGCTGCACGATGCGGCGCTTGTGGTGACGGCTCTTGTGCCATGGGTCCGGGAAAAACAGCATCAGGCGGTCGAGGCTGTTATCGGCGATGCACCGGTTCAGCACTTCGATCGCGTCGCAATCGTAGACCCGCACGTTGGTCAGGCCTTGAGTCAGCGCGCCATTGAGCAACGCACCCACACCCGGCGAATGCACTTCGACACCAATGAAGTCGTGCTCAGGCGCAGCCGCCGCCATTTCCAGTAGCGAGTGGCCCATGCCGAAGCCGATCTCCAGAGTACGCGGCGCTGAACGGCCAAACACCTGATCGAAATCCACAGGGGCGTCAGTCAGCTGCAAGCCGAACTTCGGCAAGCCCTGGTCCAGACCGCGCTGCTGGCCTTCGGTCATGCGACCGGCACGCATCACGAAGCTCTTGATGCGGCGGTGATGGCGCTCTTCGCCTTCTTCGGTAGCAGGCGACTCTGGGTGTGGAACGTGCGAATCAATCATCAACGGGCTCTTACTTGATCAGGCCATCCAGCGGCGAAGATGCGCTGGCATAGAGTTTTCTTGGCATACGCCCGGCGAGGTACGCCAGACGACCGGCAATTACAGCGTGCTTCATGGCCTCGGCCATCATGACCGGCTGCTGAGCGTGGGCGATGGCCGAGTTCATCAGCACGGCTTCGCAACCCAGCTCCATGGCGATGGTTGCGTCGGAAGCAGTACCGACACCGGCATCCACCAGAACCGGAACCTTTGTTTCTTCCAGGATGATCTGCAGGTTGTACGGGTTGCAGATCCCCAGGCCACTCCCGATCAGACCCGCCAGCGGCATGATCGCGATACAGCCGATCTCCGCCAGTTGACGGGCGATGATCGGATCGTCGCTGGTGTAGACCATCACGTCGAAACCGTCCTTGACCAGCACTTCGGCAGCCTTGAGGGTCTCGATCACGTTAGGAAACAGGGTTTTCTGGTCAGCCAGCACTTCCAGCTTCACCAGATTGCGCCCGTCGAGCAGCTCGCGGGCCAGACGGCAGGTACGCACAGCTTCGACGGCATCGAAGCAACCGGCCGTGTTAGGCAGAATGGTGTAGCGATCCGGCGGCAGAACGTCCAGCAGGTTCGGCTCGCCCGGGTTCTGACCCAGGTTCGTGCGCCGCACGGCTACCGTGACGATTTCTGCACCCGAGGCTTCGATAGCCAGGCGGGTCTGTTCCATATCCGCGTACTTGCCGGTGCCTACCAGCAGACGCGACTCAAAGGTCCGACCGGCCAGGATGAATGGCTTGTCGCTGCGAACATTGCTCATCGGAAATCCTCTTTAACTAGCACAAGGGGGTCATTGCTGTGCCGGGGCTAGCCGCCGCCGATGGCATGGACCACTTCGACCTGATCGCCTTCGCGCAGGACTGTGGATTCATGCTGGCTGCGGGGCACGATATCCAGGTTCAGCTCGACGGCTACCCGGCGTCCGGCAAGATCCAGACGAGCCAACAAAGCCGCGACGGTTTCACCATCGGGCAATTCAAAGGATTCACCGTTCAACTGAATGTGCATGCGAGACAGCAGCCATCATTTTAGGGGCCAGCATTCTAGCCCGATCAGCCGGTATGACCAAGGCAAAGCCGCGCCATTCGTCTCAAGCGCGGCTCGCGATCACAGGGATACGCCACCCAGACGCCAGGCCGCAACGCCCAGGGCCAGCCAACCGATCAGAAAGGCCAGCCCGCCGAATGGCGTCACGATCCCCAGCTTGCTGATGCCGCTGAGGGTCAGCACATACAGGCTGCCGGAGAACAGCACGATGCCAATGGCGAAGGAGAAACCGGCCCAGGTGACCAGCCGACCGGGAATCTGTGCCGCGAGCACAGCCACGCCGAGCAAAGCCAGCGCATGAACCAGTTGGTAAAGCACGCCGGTATGGAAAATCGCCAGATATTCGGGGCTCAACCGACCTTTCAGGCCGTGGGCAGCAAATGCACCGAGGGCCACGCCGGTAAAGCCGAAAAAGGCAGCAAGCATCAAAAAGCTACGAAGCATCAAGGATCTCCAGTCAAAAATCGTCCAATGGCGCACGGTCTGTATAATGGCCCGCTCAACGGGTTCGGCCAAGCCATCTCTATGCTGCGTTTTCTCTTGCATCGTGTCGCCAAAACCCTGCTGTGGTTTGCAGCAGGCAGTTTCATTCTGGTTCTTGTCCTGCGCTGGGTCCCGCCACCGGGCACGGCGTTGATGGTCGAGCGCAAGATTGAATCATGGATTGATGGCGAGCCCATTGACCTGCAGCGCACCTGGCAGCCGTGGAACAGGATTTCCGACAGTTTGAAAGTCGCGGTCATTGCAGGCGAGGACCAGAAATTCGCCGAGCACTGGGGTTTTGATATCAGCGCCATTCAGGCTGCGATCCTGCACAACGAGCGCGGTGGGTCGATACGCGGGGCCAGTACGCTGAGCCAGCAAGTCTCGAAAAACCTGTTTCTATGGTCGGGCCGCAGCTATCTGCGCAAAGGGCTTGAAGCCTGGTTCACGGCCCTGATCGAGTTGCTGTGGTCAAAGGAGCGCATTCTTGAGGTGTACCTCAACAGCGTCGAGTGGGATGAAGGCGTATTCGGCGCACAAGCCGCAGCGCAGCATCACTTCGGCATCAACGCCAGCGCCCTGTCGACGCAGCAGGCCAGCTACCTCGCCGCCGTACTGCCCAACCCGCGCCAATGGAGCGCCAGCCATCCCAGCAGCTATGTCTCGCGCCGTGCGGGCTGGATTCGTCAGCAGATGCGTCAGTTGGGTGGGGACAGTTATCTGGCGGGGTTGAACAGTAGTCGCAAGCTGTAATTACTGCCTTCGCGAATGAATTCGCGACACAGATACAAAAACGCCCTGAGGTTATCAGGGCGTTTTGCGTATTACGCGGCTATCGATGTCTTGAGCTTGTTCATCGCGCTCTTTTCGAGCTGGCGAATGCGCTCGGCGGAGACGTTGTACTTCTGCGCCAGGTCGTGCAGCGTGGCTTTCTCTTCTGCCAGCCAGCGCTGGTAGAGGATGTCGCGACTACGCTCGTCCAGTACGTCCAGGGCCTGATGCAGATTGGCCGTGGAGTTGTCGCTCCAGTCGGAATCTTCCAGCTGACGCGCAGGATCGTAACGGTGGTCTTCCAGGTAGTTGGCTGGCGACTGGAATGCGCTGTCGTCGTCAGCTTCCGACGCCGGATCGAACGCCATGTCCTGGCCGGTCAGACGGCTTTCCATCTCGCGAACTTCACGCGGCTCAACGCCAAGGCTTTCAGCCACACGATGTACTTCATCGTTGTTCAGCCACGCCAGACGCTTTTTCTGGCTGCGCAGGTTGAAAAACAGTTTGCGCTGGGCCTTGGTCGTGGCGACCTTGACGATACGCCAGTTGCGCAGGATGAATTCGTGGATTTCCGCCTTGATCCAGTGAACGGCGAACGACACCAGACGCACACCCATTTCCGGGTTGAAGCGCTTTACAGCCTTCATCAGGCCGACGTTACCTTCCTGGATCAGGTCGGACTGGGCCAGACCGTATCCCGAATAACTGCGTGCGATATGCACGACAAAACGCAGGTGGGCGAGGACCATCTGACGAGCCGCATCCAGATCCTGTTCATAGTAGAGACTCTCAGCCAGTTCACGCTCCTGCTCAGGCGTCAGCAAGGGAATGCTGTTCACCGTGTGCACGTAAGCCTCCAGGTTCGCACCCGGGACTAAGGCATATGCAGGTTGCAAAGAAGTGGTCATACGGGAAAAACCTCCAACTCATGACTCGTGCAGTTCAGCACTGCGAAATTGACCGGGAACCGCTAGACAAGTTCCCTGCGCTGAAAAGTCAATTGGTTAAACAAAATTCACTTTAACGTGGCGCCAGCTCTCGCAAATGGCGGGCGACCGCAATCCAAGCACCGATATACCCTAACAAGACCGCTCCAAGCAAGAGCGACAGACCATCGGCCAACGGAACACCCGCCAGCGCGAAGTCGCTGCCGTACAGGCCTGCCAGCCCGACGACCGAGTCATTCAGCCAGTCCAGACCGAACGCCAGCACGCCCCAGGACAGGAAACCCGCCCCAAAACCATACAGCGCGCCCATATAAAGGAAAGGCCTGCGCACATAGCTGTCTGTACCGCCGACCAGCTTGATGACTTCGATTTCCGTGCGGCGGTTTTCGATGTGCAGACGGATGGTGTTACCGATCACCAGCAGCAAAGCGGAAACCAGCAAGACCGTCAAGCCGAAGACAAAACGGTCACCCAGCTTGAGAATCGCCGCCAGACGCTCCACCCAGACCAGATCGAGCTGGGCCTGTTCCACTTTAGGCAGGCCGGCCAGTCGGGAGCGAAGGGCTTCAAGTGCAGGCTTGTCGACCTCCGTTGGAGTGACAAGCACTACGCCCGGCAACGGGTTCTGCGGCAACTCCTTGAGCGCCTCGCCCAGGCCGGACTGCTGCTGGAACTCGCCCAGCGCCTGCTCGCTGCTTATGTACTCGGCATCGGCAACGCCTGGCATGGACTTGATTTCGTCACGCAAACGGGCGCCATCCGCCGCATTGGCGTTCAGATGCATATAGATCGATATCTGCGCCGCCCGCTGCCACGACCCACCCAGACGCTCGACATTGCTCAACAGCAATGACAGGCCCATGGGCAGACTCAATGCAATGGCCATCACCAGACAGGTGAAGAAACTGCCGATTGGCTGTTTGCCCAGACGGCGCAGGCTGTCGAGCAGGCTGGAGCGATGGCTTTCCAGCCAGGCGGCCAGCAAGGTGCTGAAGTCCGGGCCATCATCGTCATGATCCTGGCGTTTATTCTGCTTCGGCGGGGAAGGATCGGCGGCCTTGGGCGCGACACGATCCGAGACCTTGCGAGTGGCACTCATGCTCCGGCCTCCCCGTCACCGATCAGACGACCGCGTTGCAGGGTCAGCATGCGATGGCGCATACGCGCGATCAGTGCCAGGTCGTGACTGGCGATCAGCACGCTGGTCCCCAACCGGTTGATGTCTTCAAACACGCCCATGATTTCTGCGGCCAATCGAGGGTCGAGGTTACCGGTCGGTTCATCGGCCAGCAGCAAGGCCGGGCGATGAACGATGGCACGTGCAATACCGACACGCTGCTGTTGGCCTGTGGACAAGTCGCCAGGGTACAGATCCGCCTTGTCGGACAAGGCCACACGCTCCAGTGCCGAATCCACACGTTTGGCGATATCGACCTTGGACAGACCGAGAATCTGCAAGGGCAGCGCGATGTTGTTGAAAACGGTGCGGTCGAACAGCAACTGATGGTTCTGGAACACCACACCGATCTGACGCCGCAAAAACGGAATCTGGGCGTTGCTTATCTGCCCC
Source organism: Pseudomonas serbiensis (assembly GCF_030580745.1). NCBI lineage: Bacteria > Pseudomonadati > Pseudomonadota > Gammaproteobacteria > Pseudomonadales > Pseudomonadaceae > Pseudomonas > Pseudomonas serbiensis. The sequence goes on along the minus strand of NZ_JAUQOO010000006.1, from coordinate 105,915 downwards.
AGATCCTGACCGGCCAGCATCAATTTGCCAGTTGTCGGGCGTTCCATGGCCAGCAACAGGCGCAGCAAGGTGCTTTTACCGGCACCGGAGTGGCCGGTAACGAACAGGAACTCACCGCGACGTACTCGAAAGCTCAGTTCATGCAATCCGACATGTCCATTCGGATAACGCTTACCGACCTGCTCGAAACGAATCATGTACGCTCCCGCTCCGCAAACAGAGCCTGAACAAAGGGTTCGGCTTCAAAGGTACGCAGATCGTCGATACCTTCACCCACGCCGATATAACGGATCGGCAAGCCAAACTGCTTGGCCAGAGCGAAGATCACACCGCCTTTTGCCGTGCCATCGAGTTTAGTGAGCGCCAGACCGGTCAGGGAGACCGTCTGGTTGAATTGTTTGGCCTGATTGATGGCGTTCTGACCGGTGCCGGCATCGAGTACCAGCAGGACTTCATGCGGCGCTTCGGCATCCAGCTTGCCGATCACACGACGAACCTTTTTCAGTTCTTCCATCAGGTTGTCTTTGGTGTGCAGACGGCCCGCAGTGTCAGCGATCAGCACATCGATGCCACGGGCCTTGGCGGCTTGCACGGCATCGAAGATCACCGAGGCCGAGTCGGCGCCCGTATGCTGGGCGATGACCGGAATATGGTTACGCTCGCCCCAGACCTGCAATTGCTCGACTGCCGCAGCGCGGAAGGTGTCACCCGCCGCCAGCATGACTTTCTTGCCTTCGAGTTGCAGCTTCTTGGCCAGCTTGCCGATGGTCGTGGTCTTGCCCGCGCCGTTGACGCCTACCACCAGAATCACGAACGGCTTGTGCTCGGCCTTGATAACCAGAGGCTGCTCGACAGGCTTGAGCATCGCCGCCAGTTCGCCTTGCAGCGAGGTGTACAGCGCCTGAGCGTCGGTCAACTGCTTGCGCGCAACCTTTTGGGTCAGGCTCTGGATAATCACCGATGTCGCTTCGACACCCACGTCGGCCGTCAGCAAACGGGTCTCGATTTCTTCCAGCAAGTCATCGTCGATTGCCTTTTTACCCAGGAACAGGCTGGCCATGCCCTCGCCAATGCTGGCGCTGGTTTTCGACAAGCCCTGCTTGAGGCGGGCGAAGAAACCGACCTTGGGTGCTTCGGCCTGTGGCTCGGCGGGTGCGGCTTCAACAACAGGCTCGGCAACCTCGGCAACTGGCTGCTCCACTACAGGCGCGGCAACCGGCGGTATAACCGGGACAGGCTCAGGTACCACGGCTGGCACAACTTCCAGCACCGGCGCGGGCTCGATCACAGGCTCGGGAGCAGCATGCACGGGTTCCGGAATCGGCGGCGTGACATGAGCCTCACGCTCATCGGTCAAGGCCACCGGCTCTTCGGCCACAGGCAAGGTCAGCCAGGGCTGCGGAGCAGGCTCACCTGGTTGCACAGGAGCATGCACTTCTGGCGCGTGGGCTTCGAGAGAGGGCTCAGGAACTGGCGGCGCGAGTTGTGGCTCGACAGGCAGCGGCGCTTCGGCGACCGGCTCGGGCTGGGCTGTGGATAACTCTTGCGCCGGTTCTGCGGCTTCCTGCGGTTTTTTACGCAGCCATCCGAACAGGCCTTTCTTTTCTCCAGCCGCGGCTGGGGTCTTCTTGTCGTCGTTGGAACCAAACATGGAGGACGGCTATCTCAAGGTAGCGAAACGCCATAGGGCGCTCCGGAAAATTCTGACATGTACCAAGACTGCTTTTAGGGCTGCTTGTTCATTAGGCCGTTCTTTAATGGCCTGGTGTTTAACCGCGATTTGAACAGGTTTCACTCGCACTTGGCTAATGAAGGCTGTTTCTGTCGCAAACGGATCAGTATCCTAACACCCCCGCGCCCGCCGACGCTAAGTTCAAGCGGGCAGTCCTACAGGTTCAAATTACGAATGAATGCTCTAGCCCGCCGCGCCGCTGGCCTGCTGCTCAGCACGATTTGTCTGCCCCTGACAGCATTGGCCGCCGATCCACAGCCTACTCATGAATTCATGCTGGACAATGGCTTGAAAGTCATCGTCCGCGAAGACCACCGCGCACCGGTCGTGGTATCCCAGATCTGGTACAAGGTCGGCTCCAGCTACGAGACACCGGGCCAGACAGGTCTGTCCCACGCCCTTGAGCACATGATGTTCAAAGGCAGCAGCAAGACAGGTCCCGGTGAGTCTTCATTGATCCTGCGCGATCTGGGGGCCGAAGAAAACGCCTTCACCAGCGACGACTACACCGCCTATTACCAGCTTCTGGCCCGCGACCGCCTGAGCGTGGCCCTGGAGCTGGAAGCCGATCGCATGGCGACCCTGAAGCTGCCGGCCGACGAGTTCAGCCGCGAAATAGAAGTCATCAAGGAAGAGCGCCGCCTGCGCACCGATGACAAGCCCATGAGCAAGGTCTTCGAGCGCTTCAAGGCCATGGCCTACCCGGCCAGCGGCTATCACACGCCGACCATCGGCTGGATGAAAGACCTGAACCGCATGCAGATCGAGGATCTGCGCCACTGGTATCAATCCTGGTATACCCCGAACAACGCCACTCTGGTGGTGGTAGGCGATGTGAAGCCAGAAGAAGTCAAAGCCCTGGCCGAGCGCTTTTTCGGCCCGATCCCGCGCCGCGACGTGCCGCCTGCGAAAAAACCGCTGGAACTGGCCGAGCCTGGCGAGCGTCGCATCAGCATGCACGTCAAGACTCAGCAGCCGAGCCTGATTTTCGGCTTCAACGTGCCGAGCCTGAGCACTGCTGAGGACCAGCGTTCGATCAATGCCCTGCGCCTGATCTCCGCGCTGCTCGACGGCGGCTATAGCGCCCGCATCCCGACTCGTCTGGAACGCGGCGAAGAACTGGTTTCCAGCGCATCCTCCATGTACAACGCCTTCGTCCGCGGCGACAGCCTGTTCATGATCAGCGCGACACCCAACGTGCAGAAGAAAAAGACCCTGGCCGATGTCGAGGCTGGTATCTGGCGCCTGCTCAATGACCTGAAAACCAAGGCGCCTTCGGCAGAAGAGCTGGAGCGCGTACGGGCACAGGTCATTGCCGGTGTGGTCTACGAGCGCGATTCGATCACCAGCCAGGCCACCACCATCGGCCAACTGGAAACCGTCGGTTTGTCCTGGAAGCTGATCGACGAAGAACTGGCTGCTCTGCAAAGCGTGACCCCGGAAGACATTCAGAAAGCCGCCAACACCTACTTCACCCGTGAACGCCTCAGCGTTGCACACGCTCTGCCTGAGGAGAAAGCCAAATGATCAAGCGCAACACTCCCCGCAACGCCCTGCTGGGCCTGGCACTGAGCGCTTCGCTCGGCGCGTTCGTTGCCCAACCGGCTCTGGCAGACAATGCCGCAGGCAACGATGCTGCGCAGGCCACCCCGCAACTGGGCAGCCAACTGCAGACCCTCAAGGAACTGGACGGCAAAACCCCGGCCCGCCGCACGCTGAATATCCAGACCTGGAACACCGCCGAAGGCGCCAAGGTACTGTTCGTCGAGTCCCGCGAGCTGCCGATGTTCGACCTGCGCCTGATCTTCGCCGCAGGCAGCAGTCAGGATCAGGCGTCACCCGGCATCGCGCTGCTGACCAACGCCATGCTCAATGAAGGCGTCAAGGGCAAGGATGTCAGCGCCATCGCTAAAGGCTTTGAAGGCCTGGGTGCCGACTTCGGCAACGGCTCCTACCGCGACATGGCCGTGGCCTCGTTGCGCAGCCTCAGCGCAACGGACAAGCGCGAGCCTGCCCTGAAGCTGTTTGGCGAAGTCGTGGGCAAACCCACCTTCCCTGCCGACTCGCTGGCCCGAATCAAGAACCAGCTGCTGTCCAGCTTCGAGCAGAAGAAACAGAACCCTGGCGCCATTGCCGGTCAGGAACTGTTCAAGAAGCTGTACGGCGACCATCCTTACGGGCACCCAAGCGACGGCAATGCCAAAAGCATCAACGCCATCACCCTCGCGCAACTCAAGGCTTTTCACGCCAAAGGTTATGCGGCTGGCAACACGGTGATCGCACTGGTCGGCGACCTGTCACGTGACGAGGCGCAAACCATCGCCGCACAAGTCTCGGCCTCGCTGCCCAAAGGCCCGGCACTGGCGAAGATCGCCAAGGCTGTCGACCCCAAGCCCGGCAGCACGCACATCGAATTCCCGTCCAACCAGACACACCTGATGCTGGCGCAGATCGGTATCGATCGTAACGACCCGGACTACGCGGCACTGAGCATCGGCAACTCGATCCTGGGCGGTGGCGGTTTCGGCAGTCGCTTGATGACTGAAGTCCGCGAAAAGCGCGGCCTGACCTACGGCGTGTCGTCCGGGTTCTCCCCGATGCAGGCGCTGGGGCCTTTCACGATCGGCCTGCAAACCCGCGCCGACATGAGCGAAAACACCCTGAAACTGGTGCAGGACATCGTGCGTGACTTCCTCGCCAACGGCCCGACCCAGAAAGAACTCGACGACGTCAAACGCGAACTGACCGGCAGCTTCCCGCTGACGGCCGCCAACAACTCCGCGATTGTCGGCCAGTTGGGCTCCATCGGTTTCTATGACCTGCCGCTGACCTTCCTTGAGGACTACATGACTCAGGCCCAGAGCGTGACGGTCGAGCAGGTCAAGACCGCCATGAACAAACACCTGAGCGCCGACAAGATGGTGATCGTCACGGTCGGTCCGACCGTGCCACAGAAGCCACTGCCGCCTCCCACCGACAAACCCGTTCAACGACCTACAGGGGTTCCGGAGCACTAATGGCCAATCCACGTCCGAAGACCCATAACGGTCTGGGCCAACTTCGTATCATCGGGGGAGAATGGGGCAGCCGCCGCCTGACCTTCCCCGACGCCCCCGGCTTGCGCCCGACACCCGATCGCGTGCGTGAAACCCTGTTCAACTGGCTCGCGCCTTATATTGCAGGCGCCAAGGTGCTGGATGTCTTCACTGGCAGCGGCGCACTGTATTTCGAGGCCCTGTCGCGTGGCGCCAGCATGGGCCTGGCACTGGACAGCAACGCTGCTGCAATCGCCAGCCTGCGCCAGAACCTGAACCTGCTGAACTGCACGACAGGCCAGATCGCCCAGGCCGACGCCCTGCGCCACCTGGAAACAGCTGCCGCAACGCCGTTCGACGTAGTCTTCCTCGACCCGCCATTCCACCAGGGTCTGCTGGCCTCGGCCTGCACCCTGCTGGAATCCCGTGGCTGGCTGGCAGACAACGCCTGGATCTACACCGAAAGCGAAAACGCCCCCTCCACCACCGGCCTGCCGGGCAACTGGAGACTGCATCGCGAGAAAAAGGCCGGACAGGTTTATTACGCGCTTTGGCAGCGGGGGTAGGCCCCCGCTCGCGAATGAATTCGCTCCTACGCGGCTGAAGTCCCTGCCGCAAAAACCATTTCACAGGCTTTCCATGGAAGCCTGTGAAATCAGCAGGGCAAAAAATCAGGTTTATGGTGCTCGCGTTATTGCCGGATCCAGCCCTGGAACCCTACAGGTTTCATTCACTACAAACCCCGTCAGCCCATAGGGTTTCAAAGCCATATCGAGTTTTAACTTTAATCGAGCCGCCAAACGCCCATATTCCCGTGGCTCCCAAGTAAGCAGCAAGACCACAACCAGCGGCGGATTTCCTTTTATCGGCGCGACATAAGCACGCAACTCCTGATCACCTTCACGCTGAGCAATCACAACAGACGCCAAAGTGTCCCTGAACTTTTGCATCACTTCATCAATGATAAAAAGCTTTTGGCGCTGTACTTTGACGTCGCCAGCAAAAGACTGCCCGGCCAGCCACTCCTTGGTGCTTGTGACTCCCGAGGGGTCTGCACCTGACATTCTAGGAATATTGGCAGGCTCATAACCCAAGCAATCCTTGATCTCGATCCACCAATGCCTTTCGTCCTTGATGGCCAGAATATCCATCCCTTTGAGCTGCCTTTTCATCCGATCGCAGTACCACTGAGACTCATCGAACTTGATAACCTGCCACTCGTCATCGAATGAAAACGTCAACATCCCTTCAACAACATCAACCATTGGCAATATCCAGCTCTCGATCATACTGAGCGAGCTCTTCATCAAGCATGACCAGCCTCGATAACTCATTCAAAGCAACGGTTTGCTCTACGGCAACGCCTTCCCCCCCTTTCTCTCGTATCAGCCCCCAATACCGAAGCGGAAAAGGATTTTTACGCGCGAGAAGATCAAGCTCCTTCAGAAGGAAGAAGCTGTGGGTAGCGATAAATACCTGAACCCCATGGCTGGATAGAGCATGTATGACATTGGCCACTAGCCTGATCAAACGAGGATTAAGATTTGCCTCAGGCTCATCCCAGAACAGATAGCCCTTGTCGAGTAAAGACCCAGTGGCAATCAGGCGAGCAAGCATTGCAAGCTTCCTTAATCCTTCGGCCACCAGAGGCATCTCCATGGTTCCACTGCCCGGCACGCTCAGGTAAAAGCGCCCATTGGTGTCCAGAACTACCTTACCCCCAAGAGCATCCTCAATAGTCTCCAGAACACGGGCTGCCCATTTCCCTCTGGGACCTTTCAGCGTAGGCGAGCCAAGGTGCAGACATGTGTCACGCCATGTCTCCTCAAACTCAAGATAATGTCCCTCATATACAGAAACAAAACCTGGAAAAATCGTCAGCAATTCACGTGTTGGCAGGTAGAGAGGGCTTTGTCTGTCCCAGCTCACTGGTAGCCGTTCTATCTGCACATCCGTTTTGGCGCTGGTAGCGAAACTGATGGAAGTGTTCAGCGCCTCATCATCAAAAGTCAGTGACACTTCACACCTATCACGACCTTGCTTGCGACGTGCCAGCCTGCCAACCGATTCAGGCCTGAATACGCCGGTCAATTTTTCCGCATAGGCTTTTTGCAGATAGGTCTTGGTGGGTTCAGGCGAATGGGTTTTCTTTGAAGCATCGGAGCTGGTAGCGATCAGCGCATAGGCCACTTTCAACAGATGAGTCTTGCCCATGCCGTTCTCACCGACAATCACGTTGAGGCCAGGGCTGCAAATGAGGTTCAGTTCTCGGAAAACCGTGAGATTTTTAACGCTCAGAGTCTTGAGCATCAGAGGTTTCCTTATGCATCGAATTCAAAGAACGAACAGTATCTTCTGACTGCGCCTGTGTGTAGCACTCAATGCTCCACGAAGCATATATTGGCAGTTAATCGCCCCAAAAATCACGCCTCACAGGAATCAGGGCCCATTCCTACACGGCTCACACATTGACCAGATCCAACGCCATGTCTCCAGGACTTCACATGAGCCCATGTCCACTCAGCCAAAAACCCCTTACATCTCGCATCACTTAATGGCAACTTACGGATCTGCATTCATTGATGAGCAAGACCGTGTCAGCCAGCCCTATTCACAGTTCCTTCGCGAATCATTTCGTCCCGGCTTCAGGTCTGGGTAATCCGCACCTGCAAACATTGTGGGGGCCGTTATGGCGCAGGCGGACATTGCTTGCTCGTACGCGGGAGCGCATGTGGCTGGAAGATGGGGATTTTCTCGATATGGACTGGCATGGTCCGCATGAAGCTGATGCGCCATTGGTACTGGTCCTGCATGGGCTGACCGGGTCCTCGAATTCGCCTTATGTGGCAGGTTTGCAAAAGGCGCTGGCCGCACAGGGCTGGGCCAGTGTGGCGTTGAACTGGCGTGGCTGTTCCGGCGAACCGAATCTGTTGTCGCGCAGCTACCATTCTGGCGCCAGCGAGGACCTGGCTGAAGTCATTGCCCACCTACGGGCCTTGCGCCCGCTGGCTCCGCTGTATGCCGTGGGTTATTCGCTGGGCGGCAACGTTCTGCTCAAATATCTGGGCGAATCAGGTTCAGAGAGCGGGTTACTGGGTGCGGTGGCGGTCTCGGTGCCCTTTCGGCTGGATGAATGCGCCAACCGTATCGGTCAGGGGTTTTCCAAGGTCTATCAACGGCATTTCATGCGTGAAATGCTGGCCTACATCCGGGACAAGCAACGACGCTTCCAGCATGAGGGGATGAGCGAAGGGCTGGCAGAACTGGCTGCTCTGGGCTCGCTGGAAAACATGCGCACGTTCTGGGATTTCGATGGCCGGGTCACAGCGCCTCTGCATGGTTTCGCCAATGCAGAGGACTATTATCGCAAGGCGTCGAGCCGGTATTTTCTGGGGCAGATTCGCACACCGACGCTGATTATCCAGGCGGCCGACGACCCGTTCGTATTTATCCACAGCCTGCCGGAGCCCGATGAGCTTTCAGCGTGCACGGAGTTCGAGTTACAGGCCAGGGGCGGCCATGTGGGTTTTGTCGATGGTTCGCTGAAAAATCCCGGTTACTACCTGGAGCGGCGCATTCCGCTCTGGTTGGGGATGGCCTATGAACGGGACAAGGCCGTTCGCGGATGAATCCACTCCTACAGCAGACTGGCCTGCGCAGGGTTCGAGCGGACTCATTCGCGAAATCTCAAGCGCCGGTCGCAACCTCGCGAGCAGGATCGGTGATCCACTCACTCCAGGACCCGGCATACAGCGTGCCCAGTGGATAACCCGCCAGGCACAAGGCGAACAGGTTATGGCAGGCCGTCACACCCGAACCGCAGTAGGCAACCAGGTCCGTCGCAGAGCGGCCCTGTAGCGCCGCGGCAAAACGCTGCTTGAGTTGATCGGCTGGCAGGAAGCGCCCGTCCGGCCCCAGGTTTTCATTGAAGGCGACGCACTGCGCACCCGGAATATGGCCCGCAACCGGGTCGATGGGTTCGACTTCGCCACGAAAGCGGGCTTCGGCGCGAGCATCGATCAACGTCATTTCCGGGCGTCCGAGACGGCCCTGCAAGCGGCTGGCACTGAGCAGCAGCGACATATCGGGCTCACCCGTGAACGTGCCCGGTTTGTTGCCCGGCGAATCGAGGCTCAGCGGCAGACCCGCCGCATGCCAGGCCTTCAAACCGCCATCGAGCAGATAAACACCATCGCGTTTGCCCAACCACGCCAGCAGCCACCAGGCACGAGCGGCAAAAGCTCCGGGACCGTCGTCATACAGCACGATTTCACTGTCCGGGTTGATGCCCCATGCCTGGAAACGCTGCAACAAGGCTTGAGGGTCGGGCAAGGGGTGACGCCCTGTCTTGCCCTTGGTGACCGGGCCACTGAGATCACGCTCCAGATCCGCAAAAGACGCCCGGTCGATATGGCCTTGAGCGTAACTGCGTTGCCCATGATCGGGATCTTCAAGGGCAAAACGGCAATCGAGGATCACCAGCCCGGGCTCTCGTTGGCGGGCAGCCAATTGCTGAGGGCTGATCAGTTGCGCGATGGACATGACTCACTCCTGTAGGCAGAAAACCGAATATGGATTGCTGATGATTGCTCTCAGCCGCTTTCCCCAAGCACCTTGGGCAGGGGCGTGTAGAAAGCCTCACACAAGACACTGAACTCGTCGCGGGCCTTGGCGCTGATATAGCCGGACTCCAGCATAAGCACCTGATAGACGCCACGTCGAATGGCATCTTCATTCAAGTGCGTGGAATTTTCCCGCGAGGTACACAGAAAACGTACCCAGGATGTCAGGATGATCCAGGTATTGAGGGTCAGCGACTCGACCTGCACCTTGTCCATATTCAGGACACCAGCCTCGACGAAAGCACTGTAAATCGCCATGGCCTGAGCCAGGCAACGCTGGGAAAAACGCCGATAGCGGGTCGCCATTTCAGGGTCGCAAGCCAGCAGGTGCTCAAGGTCGCGATGCAGAAAACGGTAACGCCACATACCGTCGAGTATCGCCAGCAGGTAATCACGCTTGTCCTGAACTGTTGGCTCGCGCCCCTTGGGAGGAAACAGAAAGCTATCCACCAGCGCTTCGTACTCGCTGAACAGCGAGGCGATGATCGCCTGCTTGTTGGGGAAGTGGTAATAGAGATTGCCCGGCGAAATTTCCATGTGCGCGGCAATGTGATTGGTACTTACGCTACGCTCACCCTGCTGATTGAACAGCTCCAGACTGACCTGCACGATACGTTCACGGGTTTTGATACGTGGAGCCATACTCAGCTCGATCCCTCGGGTATGTTGGTATGGAATGTTAGCGCAAGCGGTCGGCATAGATGCAGTGATGTGCATGAAACCTTGAAGACAGAGGGACACGAGCCATTTGACTTTATAGAGCAACAGCTCTAAAACACTCAAAAAATCCCAGCAAGGAACGCATCACATGCCTGACGCCCCGCATTCTTCCAGCGAACTGGAGAACACGTTCGCTCTGCAGCGTCAGGCGTTCGCAGCCAACCCGATGCCCTCGGCAGCGCAACGCTCCCAGTGGCTCAAAAGCCTGGGAGAACTGCTCAGCGACCATCGTCAGGCACTGATCGACGCTATCAGCAGTGATTTCAGTCATCGCAGCGCCGACGAAACCCTGCTGGCCGAGCTGCTGCCAAGCCTGCTGGGGATTCGGGATGCGCGTAAACAGCTCAAACGCTGGATGAAACCTTCACGCCGTCGCGTCGGCCTGGCCTTTCAGCCGGCCTCGGCCAGAGTGGTTTATCAGCCTTTGGGGGTGATCGGGGTTATCGTGCCCTGGAATTATCCGCTGTTCCTGGCCATAGGCCCGTTGATTGGTGCTCTGGCCGCTGGCAATCGGGTGATGCTCAAGCTCAGCGAGTCCACACCTGCGACGGGCGAACTGCTCAAGCGCCTGTTCGCCCGAGTCTTCCCGGAAGACCTGATTGCGGTGGTGCTGGGCGAAGCCGAGGTCGGCATGGCGTTCTCCCGCCTGCCGTTCGATCACCTGTTATTCACCGGCGCGACCAGCATCGGCAAGCATGTCATGCGCGCTGCTGCCGAGAACCTCACACCCGTCACTCTGGAGCTGGGCGGCAAGTCGCCCGCCATTGTGTCCCATGACGTCCCGCTCAAGGATGCCGCCGAGCGTATTGCATTCGGCAAGACCCTCAATGCCGGGCAAACCTGTATCGCGCCGGATTACGTGCTGGTACCGCAGGATCGTGTGCAAGGGTTTGTCGACGCCTACAGGCAAGCGGTTCAGGGTTTTTACCCGACACTGGCTGACAACCCGGATTACACGGCGATCATCAATCAGCGACAACTGGCGCGGCTGAATCACTACCTGGACGACGCCGCGGGCAAGGGCGCGCAGGTCATTGCCCTATACGATCAGGGCCAGGCCCAGCGTATGCCGTTCAGCCTTTTGCTCAACGTCAGCGATGACATGCTGGTCATGCAGGATGAGATCTTCGGGCCGCTGCTGCCCATCGTGCCCTACAAGCATATTGATGAAGCCTTCGCCTACATCAATCAACGCCCTCGCCCACTGGCGCTCTATTACTTCGGCTACAACAGGACCGAGCAGCAACGAGTGCTGGAACAGACCCACTCCGGTGGCGTATGCCTGAACGATACGCTGATGCATGCGGCTCAGGATGACTTGCCATTCGGAGGCATAGGCCCTTCAGGCATGGGGCATTACCACGGGCGGGAAGGTTTTCTGACCTTCAGCCAGGCCAAAGGCGTGTTCATCAAGCAACGTTTCAATGCCGCGCGTTTAATTTACCCGCCGTACGGTAAAGCTATTCAAAGACTGGTCTATAAAGTGTTCCTGCGCTGAATATGGCCATGCATCCGGGCACAGAGATGCCATCAGCCTGATAAAAAATCGCCGATAATCGGCACAATAAGACCATTGCCTGCTACACCTCGACTTGGCCCACCGGGGCGGCTGCGATAACATCCGAGTCCCCAACCGGACTCCGACCAGGACGACGCGATGAACCGAGTGTTGTACCCAGGAACCTTCGACCCTATAACCAAGGGCCACGGCGATCTGGTCGAACGCGCCTCGCGCCTGTTCGACCAAGTGGTCATTGCCGTTGCTGCCAGCCCGAAGAAAAACCCGCTGTTCCCTCTGGAACAACGTGTAGAGCTGGCACGAGAGGTCACCAAACACCTGCCCAACGTCGAAGTCGTAGGCTTTTCGACCTTGCTTGCCCAATTCGCCAAGGAGCAGAACGCCAATGTCTTTCTGCGCGGCCTGCGGGCGGTTTCGGATTTCGAGTATGAATTCCAGCTGGCCAACATGAACCGACAACTGGCACCGGACGTCGAGAGCCTGTTTCTCACTCCGTCGGAACGTTATTCGTTCATTTCATCGACGCTGGTCCGTGAAATCGCGGCACTTGGCGGCGATATCAACAAGTTCGTACACCCGGCCGTGGCCCAGGCACTGACCGATCGCTTCAAACGCTCGTAACGCCGAGGTGCATCGAAAGCGCTAATGCGGCACAATTCGCCGCATTGGTTTTCATACGCCCCGGTACGACCCGCGGCTGGAGTGCTTCATGTCCCTTATCATCACTGACGATTGCATCAACTGCGACGTCTGCGAACCCGAATGCCCGAACGAGGCTATTTCGCAGGGAGAGGAGATCTACGTGATCAACCCGAACCTGTGTACAGAATGCGTCGGTCATTACGATGAGCCGCAATGCCAACAGGTCTGCCCGGTGGATTGCATCCCGCTGGACGAAAATCGCGTCGAAAGCAAAGACGAGCTGATGACCAAATACCGCCTCATCACCGGCAAGGCATAGCCTTTATCCGCCGGTGAACGAAGCGCTCTGCATCACTCCCGCTTGCCATAACCATCGCCGGTGCAACCCAGGCACCTGACGAATGCGGCCTTGCCCGGATCGACCACCAGCGCCTTGCCGGTTGCGCCCAGGTTGCCGCCAGCGGCAGCAAAAGGTGCAGCGATCACGAACAGACCAGTACCGATGATGGTCGCGGCAATCAGCAATGGGCGGGCGATGATCAGGTCACCGATCATGGCGAAAGCGGGTGGGGTCTGGATCTCGTAGGCCGGATCACCACTGCCCGGAGGCAGATCGGCAGCCACGGCAGGTAAAGCCTGTAACCCGATCAACAGGGTCAGAGTGGCGGCGATAATACGAAACGGGCGCATGGCTTGGTCCTTCAGGTGTCGCAGATTGGAGTGCTGATAACTATAAACAGCACTGGGGCTTAAGCAAGCGGCGCAGTATTTCAAGTATTGCACCGGACTACCCGATCAAGTCTGGCACTTGGGACAATAAACGCTCGCCCGCTGGCCCAGCTTGATCTCACGCAAGGTCGTGCCACACACCTTGCACGGCTGCTCGCCACGCCCGTAGACAAAAAGCTCCTGCTGGAAATAGCCCGGCTTGCCGTCACCACCGATGAAATCGCGCAAGGTCGTACCGCCCCGCTCGATGGCATGGGCCAGGATGCGTTTGATCTCGATGGCCAGCTTCAGATAACGCGCGCGGGAAATACCCTTGGCCTCGCGGCGCGGGTCGATACCGGCAGCGAAGAGCGCTTCGGTCGCGTAGATATTGCCCACCCCGACCACTACCGCGTTATCCATGATGAAAGGCTTCACGGCTATCGACTTGCCTCGGGAACGCTCATAAAGACGCTCACCATCGAACAGATCCGTCAGCGGCTCCGGCCCCAGACGGATCAGGAGTTCATGAGTGTGGGGCTCCAGGCTCCAGAGCATTGCGCCAAAGCGACGCGGATCGGTGTAGCGCAACGCCAGCCCTGACTCCAGCTCGATATCCACATGCTCATGCTTGAGCGCCGGCAACCCGGCTTCGACCAGCCGCAGATTGCCAGACATGCCCAGATGACTGATAAGCGTCCCGACTTCAGCCTGGATCAAGAGATATTTGGCTCGCCGCCCGACCTCCACGATCCGCTGCCCGGAAAGGCGTACATCGAGGTCTTCGGGAATGGGCCAGCGCAAACGTCGATCCCGCACGATCACGCGGCTGACGCGCTGCCCTTCAAGGTGAGGGGCAATGCCTCGGCGCGTGGTTTCGACTTCAGGTAATTCAGGCATGGATAACTCGGTGGGGCAAAAGAGAAAAGCAGACGGCGGGCGGGATCAATTCGCGCCCAGCTCACGGATGCTTTCCTTGAGGTATTCGAAGTCGTATTCGGACAAGCCGACATAATCCAGCACAAGATGGCCAATGCTGTTCCACTCGTGGTCTTCGTCCTGATTGCCCAGCACCCGGCAGGACTCACAGATATGCTCGGCCATTTTCAAGGGCGCCAGAAGATTCTTGAGCGCGGCATTGCGGCTCGTATCATCCTCGAAGATTGCCAGGGCATTGTGGTGATTGGCGATGGCATTGCAGACATGTTCCGGCAAACGCCAGGACTTTGCAGTGAAATAGCCGACAACGGCATGGTTGGTGTCGAACCTGCTGTTTTCGGTGTCCACAACCCGGCAATCGGGACCGGCCTTGGCGTAGGACTCTTCCAGCACCGGCATGTAATCCGGGAAACGCTTGAGCATCAGCGGAATCCCGCAATCATGGAACAAGCCCAGCGCGTAGGATTCGTCCACCGTTTGCGAGCCGATTCGCTTGGCCAGCGTCAGACTGGTGATTGCAACGTCCTGGGCGCTGTCCCAGAAGCGGTTGAGCGTCACGATGGTTTCGTCGCTCATCTCGCCCTTGATCGACTGCGCGTTGATCAGGTTGATGACGGTGCGGCTGCCCAGCAGATTTACGGCCTTCTGGATAGAAGCGATCTTGTTGGACAAGCCGTAATGCGGAGAGTTGACGATCTTGAGCAGCGCGCCGGACAGTCCCGGATCCTGGGAAATCAACCGCGCAATCACCGCCAGATCAGGATCAGGCATGTACTGCTCCATTTGCAGATCCACCATGATCTGGGGCTGCGGAGGTACGCTGATACCCTGAAGGGCTTGCTGGATCTGCTCGGGGGTCAACTCTTCGGACATAGGTGCTTACTCAAGGCCATATAAAGATTTTGCCCGCTTAATGAGAATCGGTCCACCAACACTTGGGCACAAGGCTATGACTTTAGCCAACTTTCATGATTCACATCGATTGATCCGGTTAATTGACGGGATGATCCTCCGGCAGCCCAATCACAGGCTATAATCCCGCTCTTTTTTCCGGAGCGACGTCATGTCCCTGCCTAGCTTGCGCCTCAAAGCCAACGCCGACCGTCGCCTGCGCGCCGGTCACCTGTGGGTCTACAGCAATGAAATCGATGTAGCCGCCACCCCACTGAACGGTTTTGCGGCAGGTGATCAGGCGCTGCTCGAAGCCGCTGGCGGCAAGCCATTGGGCATCGTCGCCATGAGCCCGAACAACCTGATTTGCGCACGCCTGCTGTCGCGCGACATCAAGCTGCCGCTGGACAAGTCGCTGCTGGTACATCGCCTGAACGTGGCACTGTCATTACGTGACCGCCTGTTCGACAAGCCGTTCTATCGCCTGGTTTACGGGGACTCGGACTTGCTGCCGGGCCTGGTCGTCGACCGTTTCGGTGACATTCTGGTGGTGCAACTGGCTTCCGCCACCATGGAAAACCACAAGGAAGACGTGCTGGCCGCCCTGATCCAGGTGCTCAAGCCAAGCGGTATCCTGTTCAAGAACGACTCGGCTGCACGCGATGCGGAAGGCCTGACCCGCTACGTCGAAACCGCATTCGGTGTCGTGCCTGAGTGGGTTGCGCTGGAAGAAAACGGCGTGAAGTTCGAAGCTCCGGTGCTCAACGGCCAGAAGACCGGCTGGTTCTATGACCACCGCATGAACCGCGCACGCCTGGCACCTTACGTCAAAGGCAAGCGCGTACTCGACCTGTACAGCTACATCGGCGGCTGGGGTATTCAGGCAGGTGCCTTTGGCGCCAGCGAAGTCACCTGCGTCGACGCCTCGGGCTTTGCCCTTGACGGCGTGGAGCGCAACGCAGCACTGAACGGCTTCGCCGAAAAGGTCACCTGTATCGAAGGCGACGTGTTTGAAGCACTGAAAGAGCTGAAAGCCGGCGAAGAACGCTTCGACGTGATCGTGGCCGACCCGCCCGCTTTCATCAAACGCAAGAAAGACCTGAAAAACGGCGAAGGCGCCTACCGTCGCCTGAACGAACAGGCCATGCGTCTGCTCAGCAAGGACGGCATTCTGGTCAGCGCCTCGTGCTCGATGCACCTGCCGGAAGACGATCTGCAAAACATCCTCCTGACCAGCGCCCGCCACCTGGACCGCAACATCCAGTTGCTGGAACGCGGCGCCCAGGGCCCGGACCATCCGGTACACCCGGCAATCGCCGAAACCCGCTACATCAAGAGCATTACCTGCCGGTTGTTGCCAAACAGCTGACCTGCCGCCCTGTCGTCGGATTGCTGCCAAGGCAAATGCGCGCCTCCTGATTAGCTTTTCAGGAGGTGTCCGCAAGCCCGTCGACCCGTGTAGAATCGACGCTATTCATCGCCAGTCATCCCCGGCGGGTTTATGAGCTCAGGCCGAGTGCACGGTGATCCCGTGGTGTTCGGTTTCTTCGCTGCGTCCGGTCACTGCCGTTTGCGTGTAGCGTCAATAGAAGCTCACTCCCCTTACTGATTAGCCTGTTTTGCCGGAGTGCTCCAATGCCTGATTACCGCTCGAAAACGTCCACCCACGGCCGCAACATGGCCGGCGCACGTGCCTTGTGGCGCGCCACGGGCATGAAGGACGAAGATTTCAAGAAACCGATCATCGCCATCGCCAACTCGTTCACCCAGTTCGTACCAGGGCATGTCCACCTCAAGGACATGGGCCAGCTGGTAGCCCGGGAAGTGGAACGCGCAGGCGGCGTGGCGAAGGAATTCAATACCATCGCCGTGGATGACGGTATCGCCATGGGTCACGACGGCATGCTGTATTCGCTGCCGAGCCGCGAGATCATCGCCGACTCCGTGGAGTACATGGTCAACGCCCACTGCGCCGACGCCATCGTCTGTATCTCCAACTGCGACAAGATCACCCCCGGCATGCTGATGGCGTCGTTGCGCCTCAATATTCCGGTGATCTTCGTTTCCGGCGGGCCGATGGAAGCCGGCAAGACCAAACTGGCCAGCCATGGTCTGGATCTGGTGGATGCGATGGTAATCGCGGCCGACTCCACCGCCAGCGACGAAAAAGTCGCCGAGTACGAGCGCAGCGCCTGTCCGACATGCGGTTCGTGCTCGGGCATGTTCACCGCCAACTCGATGAACTGCCTGACCGAAGCACTGGGCCTGGCATTGCCGGGTAACGGTTCGACGCTGGCGACCCACAGCGACCGCGAGAAACTGTTCCTGACAGCCGGTCGTACCATCGTCGAGCTGTGCAAACAGTATTACGGCAACAACGATGAGTCGGTTCTGCCACGCAATATCGCCAGCTTCAAGGCGTTCGAGAACGCCATGACCCTGGACATCGCCATGGGCGGTTCCACCAACACCATCCTGCATTTGCTGGCTGCCGCCCAGGAAGCCGAAGTCGCCTTCGACCTGCGCGATATCGACCGCCTGTCGCGCAAGGTTCCGCAACTGTGCAAGGTTGCGCCGAACATCCAGAAGTACCACATGGAAGACGTCCACCGTGCGGGCGGTATCTTCAGCATCCTCGGTTCACTGGCCCGTGGCGGTCTGCTGCATACCGACCTGCCGACCGTACACAGCAAGACCCTGGCCGAAGGCATCGCCAAATGGGACATCACCCAGACTGACGATGAAGCCGTGCATACCTTCTTCAAGGCAGGCCCGGCAGGCATCCCGACGCAAACGGCTTTCAGCCAGTCAACCCGCTGGCCGAGCCTGGACGACGACCGTGAAAACGGCTGCATCCGCAGTGTCGAGCACGCCTACTCCCAGGAAGGTGGCCTGGCCGTGCTGTACGGCAACATCGCTCTGGACGGCTGCGTGGTTAAAACCGCAGGCGTGGATGAGTCGATCCATGTCTTCGAGGGCAACGCCAAGATCTTCGAGAGCCAGGACAGCGCCGTACGCGGCATCCTCGCTGACGAAGTGAAAGCTGGCGACATCGTGATCATCCGTTACGAAGGGCCGAAAGGCGGTCCGGGCATGCAGGAAATGCTGTACCCGACTTCGTACCTGAAATCCAAAGGCCTGGGCAAAGCCTGCGCCCTGCTGACCGACGGTCGTTTCTCGGGTGGCACCTCGGGCCTCTCCATCGGCCATGCTTCGCCGGAAGCCGCTGCGGGTGGTGCAATCGGTCTGGTACGCGATGGCGACAAAGTGCTGATCGACATCCCGAACCGCTCGATCAACCTGCTGATCAGCGATGAAGAGCTGGCCACGCGCCGTGCGGAACAGGACAAGAAAGGCTGGAAGCCGGTAGAAGTGCGCCCACGCAAAGTGACCACCGCCCTCAAGGCCTACGCCCTGCTGGCGACCAGCGCCGACAAGGGCGCTGTACGCGACAAGGCACTGCTGGACAAGTTGGTGCCATAAAAGCTGCAAGCTACAAGTCAAAAGCTGCAAGTCAAAAGCTTGCGGCTTATGGCTTGCAGCTTATAGCTACGTTTCCCCTTACTGAATCTCCTCCGGCTTGACGATCACCCAGTTCTTGTCGGCAGTCACCGGCAATCCTTCCCTGGCCTGAGCTTCGGCGTTGCTTTTGATCATGCCTTCCATCTGCTTCATGTACTTGTCTTTGCGGTTGACCCACAGGTGTACACCGCCTTTATTGACGTCCACGCCATGGAACAACATGTAGCCGTCACTGGTTGGCGTATCGCCAGCAACCAGAACGGGTTTCTTCCACTGGTCGATGTAGGTCAGGATGGCCGCCTGCTTGCCTGCCATCCAGGTGGCCGGCGTCCATAGGTAAGGCGTCAACTCCAGGTCCAGATTGCCTTTCTCGTCATATTTGCCAGCGGTGATCTGTTTGCGGGCAGTGGTCAGCTCGCCGGTCTTCCTGTCCTTGAGCAGCATGGTCACGCCAATGACGTTCTGTGGTTTGACGTTGTAGCCGTACTTGGGATCGGAAGCGACCATGCGCACCAGTTCTTCGGAAGCGGCGGTCATGACATAGACCTCGATGCCGTTTTCCATCAGCTTGTTGAACAGTTCTTTCTGACCGGTGAAGATCCGTGGCGGCTCGACATCGAGCTTCTTGACCACATCACCTTCGTAATAAGTCGCCGGAACCGGCTTGCCCGATGCCATCAACTCGTCGACGTAACCTTTCAGTTCCTTGAGCGTGAAGCCCGAGAACACTTGCGCCACCCATGGGTAGCAGACCAT
Organism: Pseudomonas serbiensis; assembly: GCF_030580745.1. Lineage (NCBI taxonomy): Bacteria > Pseudomonadati > Pseudomonadota > Gammaproteobacteria > Pseudomonadales > Pseudomonadaceae > Pseudomonas > Pseudomonas serbiensis. Next base: position 86,829 of record NZ_JAUQOO010000006.1, on the reverse strand, counting down.
GTCATCCAGTTCGCAAAGGCGGTAGTAGTAACTGAACAGGCTTTCCTTGTGGTCGGCGGTGTCCTTGAACGGAATCAGCTTCAGGGACGGGTCCAGTTTCTCGCGGGTGATAAGGCCCTTGTTTTCCATGTACGGCAGCAGCGACTCTTCGAGATCGAAGCGGTAGCTGGTGTTATCCATGTCAAAGACTGCGTAATTACCCTTGTTGGCGTTGGCGGCGATCATGGTGTCCAGTGCCTTGGCGGCAGGCTCTGGCCAGTGTTTCAGATCGGTGGCGAAAGCCTGACTGGCAAGACCCAGGCACAACGCGGCGGCAAGCAGTTTTGGCGCGAACTTCATCAGTGGTTTCCCCTTTGAAATGTATAGGGTCGACCGTAACAAAATGATGTGACTATTAACGTACGTCAGCGACCCCGCGTGTTCTGACGGCGCCATGTCATGGATAGTTCGCGACACGAGGATTTGATTGCGACATATTGGGTGGCTTCGCGAATGGATTCATTCGCGAAAACCGGTTTACCGCCGCTCCCAAACCTCAAAACTGTAGGCAGGCTTGTCATCCTGCGCCGGGATCGGATTCTCGGACACCAGCGCCCATTCGGCGGCATCGAACTCAGGAAACCAGGCATCGCCTTCAGGGTTCAGTGCCACTCGGGTGAGGTAAAGACGGTCGGCATCAGGCAGGCCTTGCGCATAAAGCTGCGCACCGCCGATCAGCATCACTTCATCGACGCCCTTTTCCTGCGCCCATTGCTCGGCACGCACCACGGCGGCTTCCAGGGAAGGAAAGACTTCAGCGCCTTCGAGCTGCAAGTCAGCCTGACGACTGACCACCAGATTCAACCGGCCAGGCAGCGGCCGCCCCAGCGAATCCCAGGTCTTGCGCCCCATGATGATCGGCTTGCCAAGGGTCGTGGCCTTGAAATATTTGAAATCCCCCGGCAAATGCCAGGGCATGGAATTGTCGACGCCGATCACCCGGTTTTCACCAAGGGCGGCAATCAGGCTGAGAGGGAGATTTTTTTTCATGGACGCGAGAATAACAGAGCAACGGAACTGATAGACACCGCATAAGCCCTAAGCTTCACCGCAACGGTTATGCTTTGTGCCTAATTCATCGAAGAGACGCTGTGTGACTGCTCTGACCCCACTCGACACCCTCTGGCTGACCGAAGCTGTACGCCTGCGAGAAGAACAGGCAGGCCTTCTTGAAGACCAGGAAGCCAACCGCCGCGCCCGCGCAACCGAAGGCAGCCTGAGCAGCCGGATCAAGCTGCGCGCCCTGTGGCTGGCCGAACGTGATGGCATGGTCAACGCCCTGCACCACTGGAAGCAAGGCGCTCGCCTGGCCTTGATCGCCTTGGCCGTTATCGCGGTGTTCAGCGGCGCGGGCCTTGCTTTTGCCGCCATGGGCAACGGACAGGCACCGGTCAATGTATTCTGGGCGCTGGGCAGCCTGCTCGGTCTGAACCTGGTGCTGTTGATCAGCTGGGCGCTGGGGCTGATGTTCACCGGGCGCAGCAGTTCGGGCCTGGGTCGACTCTGGCTGTGGGCCAGCGAAAAACTCGCTCGCGACGCACAGGCCGCCCAACTGGCGCCTGCCCTGATTCTGCTGCTGCAACGCCAACGCCTCAACCGCTGGGCTCTCGGCCTGCTGGTCAACGGCCTCTGGCTGGCGGCCTTGCTAAGCGCCATGGTCATGCTGTTGATGCTGATGGCGACAAGACGTTACGGCTTTGTCTGGGAAACCACCATTCTGGGCAGCGAAACCTTCGTCAGCCTGACGCAGACACTGGGCATCATTCCGGCCATGCTGGGTTTCAGCACACCCGATGAACTGATGATCCGCGCTAGCGGCAATGGCGTATTGAGCCTGGAAAATGCCCGTCAGGCCTGGGCTTCCTGGCTGGTGGGCATCCTGCTCGTATTTGGCATCGTACCGCGCCTTATTCTGGCGCTGTTCTGCCTGTGGCGCTGGCAGCGTGGGCGCGCGACCTTGAAGCTGGATCTGGAGCTACCCGGCTACCTTCAATTGCGCGAGCGCCTGATGCCTAGCAGCGAACGCCTGGGCGTCAACGATGCTGCACCGCCACAACTGCATCAGGTAAAACCCAACGCAGGAACCGCCGATAGTGAAGGCGCCTTGCTGGTCGCCATCGAACTGGACGATCAATACCCGTGGCCCCCACAACTGCCGTCCAGCGTGGCTGACGCAGGTGTGCTCGACAGCCGCGAATCACGGCAAAAGCTGCTGGAGCAACTGGCCCACTACCCGCCTGCCCGCCTGCTCATCGCGTGCGACCCACGCCGCTCACCGGATCGCGGCAGCCTGGCCTTGATCGCCGAGCTGGCCAGATACGCCAGCCAGACCCGCATCTGGTTATTGCCAGCGCCAGCCGGTCAAACGCTTGATCCGCAGCGCCTCAATGACTGGCACGCCGCCCTGCAACAACTGGAACTGACGTGGAGCGAGCACTCGCAGGTGAACTGGCTGGAGACAGACAATGACTGAGCTGAGCAAACCACGCGCACTCAAGCTGGCCGTTGTGGGCCATACCAATGTCGGCAAGACGTCACTGCTGCGCACCCTGACCCGTGATATCGGTTTCGGTGAAGTCTCCCATCGCCCCAGCACTACACGCCATGTAGAAGGTGCGCGCCTTTCGGTCGAAGGTCAGGCTCTGCTTGAGCTTTACGATACGCCGGGCCTGGAAGACGCCATTGCCCTGCTCGACTATCTGGAACGACTGGACCGTCCCGGCGAGCGGCTGGACGGCCCCGCCCGGCTCGCGCGCTTTCTGGACAGCAGCGAAGCTCGCCAGCGCTTCGAGCAGGAAGCCAAGGTGCTGCGTCAGTTGCTCGACTCGGACGCGGGTCTGTACGTGATCGATGCCCGCGAACCGATCCTGTCCAAATACCGTGACGAACTGGCGGTATTGGCAAGCTGTGGCAAGCCGCTGTTGCCGGTGCTGAATTTCGTCAGCAGCCCACAGCAGCGGGAGCCGCAGTGGCGCGAATCCCTTTCGCGTCTTGGTTTGCATGCGCTGGTGCGTTTCGACAGCGTGGCACCGCCTGAAGATGGCGAGCGTCGGCTTTATGAAAGCCTGGCGCTGATGATGGAAAGCGCCCGCCCGCAACTGGAGCGGCTGATCGAGGATCAACAGGCCCAACGCAAAGCACGGCGGCATAGCGCAGCGCGGCTGATTGCAGAAATGCTGATCGATTGTGCGGCCTGTCGGCGTAGCGTGGAAACCGATGCGCAGCAGGAACAGAACGCCATCAATGAACTGCGCAAGACCATTCGCCAACGCGAGCAGCGTTGCGTCGAAGCACTGCTCAAACTGTATGCCTTTCGTGTGCAGGACGCTTCGGCAGCCGACTTGCCGTTGCTGGATGGTCGTTGGGGTGATGACCTGTTCAACCCCGAAACCCTCAAGCAACTGGGTGTACGGGTGGGTGGTGGCGTGGCGGCAGGTGCAGCAGCCGGAGCGGGTGTCGATCTGCTGGTCGGCGGAATCACTCTGGGTGCAGCGGCGCTGGTCGGCGCCATTGCCGGTGGCGCGCTGCAAACGGCGCGCAGTTACGGAGGACGACTGCTTGGCAAACTCAAGGGGCAGCGGGAACTGACGGTGGACGACGCCGTGCTGCGCCTGCTGGCTCTCAGGCAACAACACCTTTTGCAGGCGCTGGACGTGAGAGGTCATGCAGCCATGGACAGCATCGAACTGAGCGAGCCGCAGGACAAGGCCTGGCGTGAGGGCAAGCTCCCCGACGCGGTACACAAGGCACGCGCGCACCCGCAGTGGTCATCGCTCAATCCTGGCGCGAAATTGAGTCAAGCCGAGCGACAGGAGCAGATCGAGAACCTGGCAAACTCGCGAATCGTGTAGAGCCCGTCGCGGCCAAGGCCCCTCCCACAAACCAGTGAAGGGGCACCGACAGTCGCTTCACTCATTTTTGCCTACGCTAAACCCGCAAGCCCCGGTATGATCGCGCGCCCGATACACCCGGAAGCCTGAAAAGAAATGAAATCCACCTTGATCGCAGCCGCAGAGATCGATCGTCTCGATACCTGGGCCAAGTATTCCAGCCACATGTGCGGAGGCTGCATTTCCAGCTGCTGCACCTTGCCGGTAGAAGTGAAGATCAAGGATCTGATCCGTATCGGCATCGTTGACGAGTTCGAGAAAGACGAACCAGCCAAGAACATCGCCAAGCGTCTGCAGAAGGAAGGGATTGTCGAGCGCTTCAACCAGAAGTCCGGGATCTTCACCTTGCAGCGCATGAGCAACAACGACTGCCTGTATCTGGATCGCAAGAGCCGCCTGTGTACCATCTATGAAAAGCGCCCGGACACCTGCCGCAACCATCCGAAGATCGGTCCGCGCCCCGGATATTGCGCATACAAGCCAAAGGCCGTCGAGCGTCAGAACAGCGGCGCACTGAACTCGAACTCAGGTCGGGTGCCGCTGAAGTTCTGATCAACAGCTTTCGTAGAAGCGCCAGACACCAGGCATAAAAAAACGCCCCCGGCCTTTCGACCGGGGGCGTTTTTCATTCAGCCGGGGCTAGATATCAAGCCTTGGCTTTCTTGGCAGCGCGGGTACGCTCGCTTTCGTCGAGGATCTTCTTGCGAAGACGGATCGACTTCGGCGTCACTTCGCACAGCTCGTCGTCCTGGATGAATTCCAGAGCCTGTTCCAGAGTGAACTTGACAGGTGGAACCAGAGCGATGGTTTCGTCTTTACCCGAAGCACGCATGTTGTCGAGCTTCTTGCCTTTGGTTGGGTTGACGCCCAGGTCGTTGTCACGGCTGTTCAGACCAACGATCTGACCGTTGTAGATCTCCTGACCGTGCTCAACGAACAGCTTGCCGCGCGCTTGCAGGGTTTCCAGGGAGTAGGTCAGAGCCTTGCCGGTTTCAACCGAAACCAGAACGCCGTTCTGACGGCCGGACATGTCGCCGGACTTCATCACGTCGTAACGGTCGAAGATCGAGGTCAGGATGCCTGCACCGGAGGTCAGGGTCAGGAACTCGTTACGGAAACCGATCAGGCCACGAGCCGGGATGTTGTACTCAAGGCGAACACGGCCTTTGCCATCCGGAACCATGTTGGTCAGGTCGCCTTTACGCAGACCCATTTGCTCCATGATCGCGCCTTGTGCATCTTCCGGCAGGTCGATGGTGACGTTTTCGTACGGTTCGTGTTTCACGCCGTCAACCAGACGGATGATCACTTCCGGACGACCTACGGCCATTTCGAAGCCTTCGCGACGCATGGTTTCGATCAGAACCGAGAGGTGCAGCTCACCACGGCCGGAAACCTTGAACTTGTCAGCCGAGTCGCCTTCTTCAACGCGCAGTGCAACGTTGTACAGCAGCTCTTTGTCCAGACGTTCCTTGATGTTACGGCTGGTGACGAACTTGCCTTCTTTACCGCAGAAAGGCGAGTCGTTGACCTGGAAGGTCATGGCAACAGTTGGCTCGTCGACGGTCAGCGGCTTCATTGCCTCTACTGCAGTCGGGTCGCACAGGGTATCGGAGATGAACAGCTCGTCGAAACCGCTGATGCAGACGATGTCGCCAGCAGCTGCTTCTTCAACGTCGATGCGGTGCAGACCGTGGTGACCCATCAGTTTCAGGATACGGCCGTTGCGCTTCTTGCCATCGGTGTCGATAGCAACAACCGGAGTGTTCGGCTTGACGCGACCACGAGCGATACGGCCAACACCGATAACACCCAGGAAGCTGTTGTAGTCCAGAGCGGAGATCTGCATCTGGAACGGACCATCGCGGTCAACCGACGGCGCAGGTACGTTGTCGACGATCGACTGGTACAGCGGGGTCATGTCTTCAGCCATTTCGGTGTGGTCCAGACCGGCAATACCGTTCAGGGCCGAGGCGTAGACGACTTTGAAGTCCAGCTGTTCTTCGGTGGCACCCAGGTTGTCGAACAGGTCGAAGATCTGGTCCAGAACCCAGTCAGGACGCGCGCCTGGACGGTCAACCTTGTTGATGACCACGATTGGACGCAGGCCGGCTTCGAAAGCCTTCTTGGTCACGAAACGGGTTTGCGGCATAGGGCCGTCTTGAGCGTCAACCAGCAGCAGAACGGAGTCGACCATCGACATCACGCGCTCTACTTCACCACCGAAGTCGGCGTGGCCAGGGGTGTCCACGATGTTGATGTGGTAGCCATTCCAGTTGATCGCGGTGTTCTTCGCGAGAATGGTAATACCGCGCTCTTTCTCCTGGTCGTTGGAGTCCATGACGCGCTCGTCGTTGAGCTCGTTACGCTCCAGAGTGCCGGACTGACGCAGAAGTTTGTCTACCAGGGTAGTTTTGCCATGGTCAACGTGAGCAATGATGGCGATGTTACGTAGATTTTCGATCACTTGTGTATCTCGATCAGAGGATTCGGTGAGCTGACTGTTGTCAGGCAGCAATTAACATTGAGTCGGCAAAAGCCGTTACGGCTTGACGACTGGTGTCGGGGGGCCGGTGACGCAAGCCACAGGCAAACAGCCCCGGGCACTTAGCTCGGTCGATAAACGCGCACATTGGCATGCCCCTCACTGAGCAGATGGTGAGCATGCAGGCGACTCATGACGCCTTTGTCGCAATACAACAGGTACTGGCGCGTGTTATCCAGTTCCTTGAAGCGGCTGTTCAATGCATAGAACGGCAGCGTCTGTATTTCTATGCCCGGCACTTCCAGCGGCAGGTCTTCCTGGGCATCCGGGTGACGGATGTCGATGATGACCTGGCTGGCCAGCGCCTGGCTGACTTCCTCTATTTCGACATTCTGGCTCAGATCGTCGATCACCCGATCGATGGTCACCAGCCTGGCACGCTCGAGCGCTCGCTCGAGAACAGCCATGTCAAACTGCTTCTCTTCGTACTCAACGCGGTTACGCTTGGCGTTGGTCTTGGGGTTGACCGAAATCACCCCGCAATATTCAGGCATGTGCCGGGCGAATTCGGCAGTGCCGATTTCAGTCGCCAGATCGACGATGTCCTGCTTGTGGCTGGCAATCAGTGGCCGCAGCACCAGTTTGTCGGTAGCCGAATCGATGACCGAAAGATTGGGCAGCGTCTGGCTGGACACCTGCGAAATCGCTTCACCGGTCACCAGCACATCGATTTCGAGACGGTCGGCAACAGATGAGGCAGCGCGTAACATCATACGCTTCAAAACTACACCCATATGACTGTTATCGACTTTCTGCAGAATTTCTCCCAGAACTTCCTCGAAAGGCACGCTGACAAACAGCACTCGCTGGGAACTGCCGTACTTCTTCCAGATGAAATGGGCGACTTCCATAACACCCAGCTCATGAGCGCGGCCACCCAGATTAAAGAAGCAGAAGTGCGCCATGAGGCCACGACGCATGATCTGGTAAGCCGCAACGGTCGAGTCGAAACCGCCCGACATGAGGACCAGGGTCTGCTCCAGCGCGCCCAGCGGATAACCGCCCATGCCCTGATGCTGGTCATGAATGACAAACAGACGCTGGTCGCGGATTTCCATACGCACGACGAGTTCGGGCTTTCGCAGCTCGATACCGGCAGCGCCGCACTGCTGGCGCAACTTGCTGCCGACGTATTTTTCGACGTCCATGGAGCTGAAATCATGCCGCCCTGCACGCTTGCAGCGCACCGAAAACATCTTGCCGGGCAGCAGGTCGCCGTAATGCGTCCTGCATTTGGCAACGATGTCATCCAGATCACCCAGCGGATACTCGGCAACCTGCAGGAAATTGGCGATACCCGGCATGCAGCTCAGGCGCTCGGTGATGCCCTGCAGGACTTTGGGATCGGTCAGCCTTGTTTCGACCTCAAGATTGTCCCATACGCCACCCACGACAATGTCCGCGTCCAGTTCCCGGAGCACGGTACGAATGTTCTTGGCCAGCTGGCGGATGAACTTCTTGCGCACCGGCGGGCTTTTGATGGTGATTTCGGGAAAAACTTTAACGATTAGCTTCATGGAAACGGTACGTGAGGTGCCGGCCGAAAAAGGGGGGCGCGGATTATAGCGGAAATTGCTCAAGGTTTAACCAGTTATCGTACTACCAATCATCGTCGCACCAAAAAAGCACGCCAAGGCATTTTAAAGCCCCATAAAGGTGCGTCATTTTGCCGATAAATCCGTTTTTGACTCCGAAAAGGCTCTGTTTGGGGCGAAAAACCCAACTCGGGGCACTGGCATGCAAATTGCTCCCTTGTGAGGCAGGTTGCCTTGGCAGAGTATCTGCGCCGGCATCACCCAAATTTAAGGGGCCATAACCATAACCAGGCCCTAGCCACCCGGAGGACACCATGTCGAAGTCGGTTCAACTCATCAAAGATCATGACGTTAAATGGATTGATCTGCGCTTCACTGACACCAAAGGCAAGCAGCAACACGTCACGATGCCTGCTCGCGACGCGCTGGACGACGACTTCTTCGAAGTCGGCAAGATGTTCGACGGTTCCTCCATCGAAGGCTGGAAAGGCATCGAAGCTTCCGACATGATCCTGCTGCCGGACGACGACTCCGCCGTGCTGGACCCATTCACCGAAGAGCCGACCCTGATCCTGGTCTGCGACATCATCGAACCTTCGACCATGCAAGGCTACGATCGCGACCCACGCGCCATCGCTCACCGGGCAGAGGAATACCTGAAGACTACCGGTATCGGTGACACCGTATTCGTCGGTCCGGAGCCTGAGTTCTTCATCTTCGACTCGGTCAAATACAAGTCCGACATCTCCGGCTCCATGTTCAAGATCTTCTCCGAGCAAGGCTCGTGGATGACTGACCAGGACGTGGAAGGCGGCAACAAAGGCCACCGTCCAGGTATCAAAGGCGGCTACTTCCCGGTTCCACCGGTCGACCACGACCACGAAATCCGCACCGCAATGTGCAACGCTCTGGAAGAAATGGGCCAGATCGTCGAAGTTCACCACCACGAAGTGGCAACTGCCGGCCAGAACGAAATCGGCGTCAAGTTCAACACCCTGGTGAAGAAAGCTGACGAAGTTCAAACCCTGAAATACGTTGTTCACAACGTAGCCGATGCCTATGGCCGCACTGCGACCTTCATGCCGAAGCCTCTGTACGGCGACAACGGTTCGGGCATGCACGTTCACCTGTCCATCGCCAAAGATGGCAAGAACACCTTCGCTGGCGAAGGCTATGCCGGCCTGTCCGACACCGCTCTGTACTTCATCGGCGGTATCATCAAGCACGGTAAGGCTCTGAACGGCTTCACCAACCCGTCGACCAACTCCTACAAGCGTCTGGTCCCAGGTTTCGAAGCTCCGGTAATGCTGGCCTACTCGGCTCGCAACCGTTCCGCTTCGATCCGTATTCCTTACGTCTCCAGCCCACGCGGCCGTCGTATCGAAGCCCGCTTCCCGGATCCAGCAGCCAACCCGTACCTGGCATTCGCTGCACTGTTGATGGCTGGCCTGGACGGCATCCAGAACAAGATCCACCCTGGCGATGCAGCTGACAAGAACCTGTATGACCTGCCGCCTGAAGAGGCGAAAGAGATCCCACAAGTTTGCGGCAGCCTGAAAGAAGCCCTGGAAGAGCTGGACAAAGGTCGTGCGTTCCTGACCAAAGGCGGCGTTTTCAGCGACGACTTCATCGACGCTTACATCGACCTGAAAAGCGAAGAAGAAATCAAGGTACGTACTTTCGTACACCCACTGGAATACGAGCTGTACTACAGCTGCTAATCCAGTTGCGCCAGCATTGATGGCGTAAATGAGGCCTCCTTCGGGAGGCCTTTTTCATGCCCGCGCTTTTTTACTGACATGTAGTAAATACTTAGCACCTTGCTGCCCGAGCTTTTTGGAATCCTTGCGTTTCGCCTTGAAATCTATCAATCGCAAAACCGGGGGTCTCCATGAACATCAAAATCCTGCTGGTCGTCGCCAGCTTGTTATTGGGCAACATGGCTTTCGCTGACAAAAGCATGCAGGGCACAAACCAACCCACATCCCGGACATTGCTCGAAGCCACCCAGTCATGGGACGGAACGCTCTATAAGGCTTATCCCGAGGGCCAGCCGGAACTGAGCATTCTCAAAATCACCATCCCGGCGAACAGCACGCTGAAATGGCACCAGCACCCCGTTCCAAACGCAGCCTATGTCCTTTCCGGCGAACTCACGGTCGAAGCAAAGGAGGGAGGCAAGTCCATTCATATCAAAGCAGGTGACACCCTGGCCGAAATGGTGGATATCATTCACCGTGGCAAGACCGGCAATACACCGGTCGAACTCGTTGTGTTCTATGCTGGAGCCGCTGGAACACCGTTATCCCGGTAAAACGGCCATGCCTCGTATTGTCACTGGAGCCTTCATGCGTCTTTGCCTTGTCTGCCTGTTGCTGATGATCAGTTGGCCCGCCGCTGCGCAGATCTACAAATACACCGACGCCAATGGCAATACGGCCTACAGCAATCAGCCGCCGGATGGCACCAAGGCCGAGGCCGTCGTACTGCCACCACTCAACAGCGTCGATACGTTACCGGCACCCAGAAATCCCGCTCCCGTCCAGCAAGAGCGGCAGGCCTCGCAGCAACCCGCAGTCGCCTACCAGACCCTTGAACTCACCGACCTGCCGACGGACGAAGCGTTGCGCGCCAATAACGGCACCTTCACGATTGGCGTGCAGATTCAGCCGCGCCTGCAATCCGGCCACAGGCTCCAGTTACTGGTGGACGGCAATCCTTACGGCACACCCACCAATATCCCACGCCTTCAAGTGGTGAATATCGACCGGGGCGAACACAGCTTTGCGGTAGTGGTGCTGGACTCTCAGCGCATCATCCAGCAAAGCCCGACACAGACCCTCACCGTGCAGCGCGTCCATGTCAACGGGCCTTGAAATGCGCCTGATTCATGGCCTGCTGATGTCCCTGCTACTGCTGACAACCCTGCCAGCAACGGCTGACGTCTATACCTACATCGACGCCAATGGCAATCGGGTGTTTACCGATCAGCCACACAAGAACGCCAAGCGCGTAGAGATCCCGCCCAGCAACAACATGACGGGCACGCCTCCCGCACCCACCCGGCAGGCAACGCCTGCAAAACCCAAGGCCAGGGCGATGTTTCGCTATCAACTGCTGCGGGTTCTGGTACCCGAACCTGACGGGACAGTGCGCAGCACAAGTGGCGATGCGATCGTGACCGTCACCAGCGAACCGGCCCTGCAACCCGGCCATAACTATCGACTGCTCCTGGATGGGCAACCTGTAGGCCAGCCCGGACGCAGCCCGGTCTTTGCGCTGAGCAATATCGACCGGGGCACGCATCAGTTGTCGGTCGAGATCTTCGACGAGTTTGGCCGCGTACTTGAAAAGACGCCCAACCAGCCCTTCCACATGCTGCGTATCTCGCTGGCACAAAAACGTGCCGCCAACCCCTGCAAGCTCAATGAGTACGGCGTACGTCCCGAATGTCCGCTCAAGGACAAGCCCAAAGAAGAAAACAGCATCCTGCCTTTTTTCTAGGCCGGAAAAAGCATCTCGCCAACAAAGCACCTTAATGGTGCATCATGCTATCTGCTACGCATCAATACAGCCCATTCTGGTTCAGAAATAGCCATCAGGCGGCGCTTTATGCGAGCACCGATCCCAAAAAAGCCCGATTTTGCGAATTAAAACGCTTCTTTTCGGAGCCTTGGTTTGGTTCTTGCAACTTCGCTGATACAGCACCCCATTAAGCACCCGTATCAGTGGCTTTGCTGATGCTGACCAGAACGGCTCAGCCCTGCACCTCCGCGATTGCAATGTGCCAAAAGAGGTCAACAAGATTCATGACTATCAGCGACGCGCTGCACCGTCTGTTACTGGACAACCTGACCACTGCCACCATTCTGCTCAATGCCGATCTGCGCCTTGAGTACATGAACCCGGCAGCTGAAATGCTGCTGGCCATCAGTGGTCAGCGCAGCCATGGGCAATTCATCAGCGAGCTGTTCACCGAGTCCGCCGAAGCACTGAGTTCGCTTCGTCAGGCTGTGGAGCAGGCTCATCCTTTCACCAAACGTGAAGCCATGCTTACCGCACTGACCGGCCAGACCCTGACCGTCGACTATGCGGTGACGCCTATTCTCAACAAGGGCGAAACCCTGTTGCTGCTTGAGGTTCATCCACGTGATCGCCTGCTGCGCATCACCAAGGAAGAAGCCCAGTTGTCCAAGCAGGAAACCACCAAGATGCTGGTGCGTGGCCTAGCTCACGAAATAAAGAACCCCCTCGGCGGGATTCGCGGTGCCGCTCAGTTGCTGTCCCGAGAGCTGCCTGAAGAAAGCCTCAAGGACTACACCAACGTCATCATCGAGGAAGCCGATCGCCTGCGCAATCTGGTGGACCGGATGTTGGGGTCCAACAAGCTGCCCTCACTGGCCATGACCAATGTTCATGAGGTGCTTGAGCGGGTCTGCAGCCTGGTCGAGGCAGAAAGTCAGGGATGCATCACCTTGGTGCGCGACTATGATCCAAGTATCCCCGACGTCCTGATAGACCGTGAACAAATGATCCAGGCTGTGCTCAATATCGTGCGTAACGCGATGCAGGCCATCAGCGGCCAGAACGAGCTGCGCCTGGGACGAATCACCTTGCGTACTCGCGCCATGCGTCAGTTCACCATCGGGCACATTCGCCATCGTCTGGTGAGCAAGATCGAAATCATCGACAACGGCCCCGGTATTCCGGCCGAGCTTCAGGAAACCATTTTCTACCCCATGGTCAGTGGCCGCCCGGATGGTACGGGACTCGGTCTTGCCATTACCCAGAACATCATTAGCCAGCACCAGGGCCTGATCGAATGTGAGAGCCATACCGGCCACACCACTTTCTCGATATTCCTGCCGCTGGAACAAGGAGCCGCTTCGACATGAGCCGTAGTGAAACTGTCTGGATCGTAGATGACGATCGTTCCATCCGCTGGGTACTGGAAAAGGCCCTGCAACAGGAAGGCATGACCACACAAAGCTTCGATAGCGCGGATGGGGTGATGAGTCGCCTGGCCCGTCAGCAACCGGACGTGATCATTTCCGATATCCGCATGCCGGGTGCCAGTGGCCTCGATCTGCTGGCGCGCATTCGCGAGCAGCATCCGCGCCTGCCGGTCATCATCATGACCGCCCATTCGGATCTGGACAGCGCCGTAGCGTCGTATCAGGGCGGTGCTTTCGAGTACCTGCCCAAACCTTTCGACGTCGATGAAGCTGTCTCGCTGGTCAAGCGCGCCAACCAGCACGCCCAGGAACAGCAAGGCCTGGACGTTGCACCTGCCCTGACCCGCACCCCGGAAATCATTGGTGAAGCGCCAGCGATGCAGGAAGTGTTTCGCGCCATCGGGCGTTTGAGCCACTCCAACATCACCGTGCTGATCAACGGCGAATCGGGTACCGGTAAAGAGCTGGTCGCCCACGCCCTGCACCGCCACAGCCCGCGCTCGGCTTCGCCGTTCATTGCACTGAACATGGCAGCGATTCCAAAGGATCTGATGGAGTCGGAGCTGTTTGGCCACGAAAAAGGCGCCTTTACCGGCGCGGCCAACCTGCGGCGCGGCCGCTTCGAGCAGGCCGATGGCGGCACGCTGTTCCTCGATGAAATCGGTGACATGCCAGCCGATACTCAGACGCGCCTGCTGCGCGTACTGGCTGACGGCGAGTTCTATCGGGTCGGCGGTCATACGCCGGTCAAGGTCGATGTGCGCATCATTGCCGCAACTCACCAGAACCTCGAAACACTGGTGCAGGCCGGCAAGTTCCGTGAAGACTTGTTCCACCGCCTGAACGTGATCCGTATCCACATTCCACGCATGTCGGACCGTCGCGAAGACATCCCGACCCTGGCCAAGCACTTCCTGAGCCGCGCTGCGCAGGAACTGGCGGTAGAGCCCAAGCTGCTCAAGGCCGAGACCGAGGAATATCTCAAGCATCTGCCATGGCCGGGCAACGTCCGCCAACTGGAAAACACTTGCCGCTGGATCACGGTCATGGCTTCAGGCCGTGAAGTGCATATCAGCGACCTGCCGCCCGAACTGCTCAGCCTGCCACAAGACGCCGCGCCAGTGACCAACTGGGAACAGGCATTGCGTCAGTGGGCCGATCAGGCACTGTCTCGCGGCCAGTCCAGCCTGCTGGACAGCGCCGTACCGACCTTCGAGCGCATCATGATCGAAACCGCGCTCAAGCACACAGCCGGTCGCCGTCGCGACGCCGCCGTGCTGCTGGGCTGGGGCCGCAACACCTTGACCCGCAAGATCAAGGAGCTGGGCATGAAGGTCGATGGCGGGGATGACGATGAAGGGGATGAGGGTTAAACCCCCACTCCCCCCCATTCATGATGTGATCTGCAGGAGCGAATGAATTCGCTCCTACGCAGTTATTGGGCCAGCGAAGGCTTGGCCCAGAGGTTGATCCCGCCTTCCACGGCAAAACGATCGATCTCGGCCAGTTCCTCACTGCTGAACTCAAGGTTCTTCAACGCGCCGACGTTCTCGATGATCTGCTCCGGACGGCTGGCACCAATCAGGGCAGAGGTCACACGCGGATCACGCAGCGTCCAGGCCAGAGCCATCTGCGCCAGGCTTTGACCACGACGCTTGGCAATCTCGTTGAGCGCCCGCACATGGGCGATGTTTTCTTCGGACAAATGCGAAGCCTGCAACGAACCGCCACCCGGGCGATTGACCCGAGCGTCCTGCGGCACACCATTCAGATACTTGTCCGACAGCAGCCCCTGAGCCAGAGCGGTAAAGGCAATCACGCCAGTGCCCAGCTCTTCGGTTGCATCGAGCAGATCTTTCTCGACCCAGCGATTGAGCAGGTTGTAAGCCGGTTGATGGATCAACAGCGGCACCTTCCACTCTTTCAGCAGCGCGGCAATTTCGCGGGTTTTCGAGCCTGAGTAGGAAGAAATACCGATGTACAACGCCTTGCCCTGCTGCACGGCAGTGGCCAGTGCGCCAGCGGTTTCCTCCAGCGGAGTATCAGGGTCGAAGCGATGGGAATAGAAGATATCCACATAGTCGAGGCCCAGGCGTTGCAGGCTCTGGTCGAGGCTGGCCAGCACGTACTTGCGTGACCCGCCACCCTGCCCGTAAGGCCCAGGCCACATGTCCCAGCCTGCCTTGGTGGAGATGATCAGTTCATCGCGGTACTGCTTGAAGTCTTCGCGCAGCAAACGACCGAAATTGACTTCGGCACTGCCATAGGGCGGGCCGTAGTTGTTGGCCAGATCGAAATGATTGATCCCCAGATCGAATGCCGTGCGCAGCATGGCGCGCTGGGTTTCGATGGGCGTGGTGTCACCGAAGTTGTGCCAAAGACCAAGCGAGAGAGCCGGCAACACCAGCCCACTGCGGCCGGTACGGCGATAAGGCATGTCGTTATAGCGGTTTTCGGCAGCGATGTAGGTCATTGAGTCCTCTCTTGTAAGGTGGTTTCGGATGGCCTTCGCGTGAATGAATTCATTCGCGAACGCCTCCCTTCAATACAGCCTGCTGTACATCGACCCGCTTGGGCACCAGTCGGTTCTCGTAGAACAGATCGGCGGTGGCCTGTTGGGCGCGGATGATTTCAGGCGTGATCGGCAGGCTGGGTGATTCTGGACGATGGTCGATGTACTGACCGATCACCGCTTCAGGCAAGCCCATGCTGCGCGACAGTATCTGGATACTCTCGGCACGCTGGCTACGGGTCAGCGCGTCGGCGGCGCTCAGTTCGTTCAATACCTGCTGAACGAAATCACCGTTGCTCTCGGCATAGGCTCGACGAGCCGTGTAGATCGGACCGGACAACCCAAGCCCTTCGCCATTGGCCAGCACACGGCTGTGCCCTTCATTGATGGCGATGGAGTAATAGGGGTCCCAGATGGCCCAGGCATCGACGCTGCCGTTTTCAAACGCGGCACGGGCATCGGCCGGAGTCAGGTAGATCGGCTGGATATCCTTGAAGCTCAGACCGGCCTTGTTCAAGGCACGCAACACCAGATTGTGGGCGCTGGAGCCTTTCTGCAACGCGACCTTGCGGCCTTTCAGGTCAGTCACGCCTTTGAGCGGGCTGTCGTTGCGCACCAGTATGGTTTCAGCTTGCGGCTTGGCCGGCTCGGCGCCGATGTACACCAGATCGGCGCCTGCCACCTGAGCGAAGATCGGCGGGATATCACCGGTCGAAGCGATATCCAGACTGCCGATATTCAAGGCCTCAAGCATCTGCGGCCCGGCTGGAAACTCGATCCACTTGATCTGGGTATTGGCGAAGCGCTTTTCCAGCAAGCCGTGTTCCTTGGCCAGTACCAGTGTGATGGAGCCCTTCTGATAGCCGATGCGCAGGGCGTCCGGCTCTTTGGCAATCGCGGTGTTGAACACCCCGCACAAGGTCAGGACGGCGGCGATGAAGGCCTGTGGTTTCATGGGAGTTTTCCTTATGAATAGGATTGCACTGCAAAACCATCGCAGGAGCGAATCGGGCGGCGCTCCGCTCATTCGCGAGAGGCCGGTACATCCGCAGAAGATCTGTCGCCTTCAATGGCGTCTCGCGGATGAACCCGCTCCTACAGTCGTCAGTTACTCAAACCGGTTCGATGGTCTTTGCAGCCCGAGGTTTTCACGCAGGGTCGAACCTTCGTATTCGGTGCGGAACAATCCGCGGCGTTGCAGCTCAGGCACCAGCAGGCGGGCCACATCTTCCAGACCGCCCGGCAGATGCGGTACCAGCACGTTGAAGCCGTCCGCAGCACCTTGCTCGAACCAGGTCTGTAGCTCATCGGCGATCTGCGCTGGCGTGCCGATCAGGCTGTAATGCCCTCGGCCACCGGCGATGCGACGTCCCAGTTGCGCAAGGTTCAGGTTTTCCTTCTCGGCCAGATCGGTCAGCAGCTTTTGCCGACTGCGCTGGCCGCTGTCGGTCAATGGCAGTTCCGGCAACGGTCCATCAAGCGGATAGCCCGACAGATCGAAGTTGCCCAGCATGCGGCCCAGCAACGCCACGCCCACATGAGGGTCGACCAGATCCTGGAACGACTCGAATTTAGCCTGAGCCTCAGCCTCGGTTTCAGCCACCACGATAAACACGCCAGGCATGATTTTCAGCGACTCGGCACTGCGCCCGTATGCCTTCAGTCGCCCCTTGATATCGGCGTAGAACGCCTGGGCATCGGCCAGTGAAGTCTGGGCCGTGAAGACCACTTCAGCCGTTTGCGCCGCCAGATCACGCCCGACCTCCGAAGAACCCGCCTGCACCACGACAGGCTGGCCTTGTGGAGAGCGCGCCACATTCAGCGGGCCTTTGACATTGAAGTGTTCGCCGTGATGGTCGAGCACATGCAGCTTGGCGGGGTCGTAATATTCCCCGCAGGCCTTGTCGCGGATAAAAGCGTCGTCCGCCCAGCTGTCCCAGAGCCCGGTCACTACCTGATGAAACTCGCGGGCACGACTATAGCGCTCGGCGTGTCCCACATGCTCTTCACGGCCGAAGTTCTGAGCTTCGGCGGCGGCATCGGAAGTCACCAGATTCCAGCCAGCCCGCCCGCCGGACAGATGATCCAGCGAGGCGAACTTGCGGGCGACATGGTAAGGCTCGTTATAGGTCGTGGTCGCCGTTGCAATCAGGCCGATGTTATCGGTCACTGCGCTCAGGGCCGACAGCAGCGTCAGCGGCTCGAAATGATCGGAGCGCGCCATGTGACTGGCGATATCTCCGGTCGCGGCCGCCACACTGTCAGCCACGAACAATGCGTCGAACCGCGCATCTTCCGCCACCCTGGCCAGATGCTTGTAGTGCTTGATATCAAGCCCTGCATTGGCCGGAACATCCGGGTGACGCCAGGCCGCCACATGATGCCCGGTGGCCATTAGAAACGCGCCTAACTTCAACTGACGAGCGGACTCGCTCATAACCAACTCCTTACCGATTCATTGAGGGTTGTTGCACGCAACGGCTCAAAAATCCTTACGCAACTGCACACCGAAATAACGCTCGTCATCACGTGGTACTGCACGGTAGATGTAGTTACCGCCAGTGGCCAGCATCGGCGAGTAAGACTTGTCAGCCAGGTTCTTGCCCAGCAACGCTACACGCCAGCCTGCGTTGTAATCCGCCAGGGCAACGCTCGCATTCCAGATGCCGTAAGCGCCTTGTTTGGTGTCGGCGTTCTGGCTGATGTCGTACTGCACTTCGCTCTGCCAGCTGTAATCGGTACCCAGCTCGATGTCCAGGCCGTTATCCAGCGGGATGGTGTAGTCGGCGCGAACGTAGCTTTTCCAGTCAGGGCTGTATGGCAGAGTCTTGCCATCGACATTGCAGGACGCCGCCGCACCGGCCGGGCATGCGAAGCTGTCGATACGCGCCTTGGTGTAAGCCACTGCACCGGAGATTTTCAGGTTGGTGGTGGCCTGCAAGGCGTAATCGAGTTCGACACCTTCAGTGCTGACACTACCGGCGTTGATCAGGCGCGTTACCACCTGCCCGGCCACGCTGTCGAAGAAGTTCGCCTGATAGTTGTCGTACTCGCTGCGGAAGACCGCCAGGTTGGTGGTCAGGCGATTGTTCCAGCTGGTGGCCTTGATACCGACTTCCCAGGTGTTGGAAGTTTCCGGTTTGAGCGCATCGGTATCACGCGGCTGCATGTTGAAGAACACGTTATAAGCCGGGCCTTTGTAGCCGCGCGAGTAAGTGACATAAGTGGTCACCGCATCGCTGAGATCGTATTGCAGACCCAGACGACCGGACTTGCCATCTTCATCCACGGTGCCCGAGCTGCTGGTCGCCGGCTGGATGCCGCTGACCGTAGTGGCCGAGGTGGATACACGACGGTGGTCATATTCCAGCTTGTCGTGGGTCCAGCGCAGGCCGGCGATCGCACGGAAATCAGGCGTGAAGTTGAAGGTGGTTTCACCAAATACCGAGTAGCTTTCACTGGTAGTGCTGTAGTCGGCGATGCCACGGTCCTGGGTCGTTGGCGTGATCAAGGTGCGCTGATAGGTTTCATCGCTCTTGCCATGCATGTAGAACAGGCCGCCGACATACTCCAGGAACTCACCTTTCGGCGAAGCCAGGCGCAGTTCCTGAGAATACTGGTTGTACTCCAGCTGGCCCTTGTCTTCGGTGCCGGGGAATGCAGCGGTGATGGTGCCGAGACGATCGCCATCCTGATACTGGGTGTTGTCCCAGCCGCGCCAGGCGGTGATGGAGGTCAGGGTGTAGTCGCCCAGCTTCCAGTCCAGTTGGCCGGACAAGCCTTTGTTGATGTCATCGACATGGCTGCGGTAATCGCTGTTCACATCGCGGTTGTCGCTGTCGGCCCGTACAGGCGACAAGGCACTGCTGAACGCTGGCGTCAGCGACTTGCTGACCACGCCGTTGGGCGCATCGTCATGAGCCTCCATGTAGTCGGCGGTCAGGGTGAACTTGATGTCGTCATTCGGGGTGAACTCCAGCTTGCCCCGTGCGCCCTTACGGTTATAGCCGTTGACTTCCTGACCGTTGAGCTTGTTGTCGACGTTGCCGTCGTAGCTGCCGAACAGGGTAGTGATCGAGCCCTTGAGGGTCTGCGGAATCAGGCTGCCGCCGATACCGAAGCGCGTGCGGCTTTCGTTACCGCTGAAATAGGACTGATCGATATAGCCATGTGTCTCTTCGGTCGGAGCCTTGGTGACCACGTTGAGCACACCGGCCGAAGCGTTCTTGCCGAACAACGTGCCCTGAGGGCCGCGCAGGACTTCGATGCGCTCCAGATCCAGCAGGTCCAGGGTTGCCTGGCCGGGACGACCGAGCACGACACCGTCGATGACCGTCGCAACGGTCGGCTCGACGCCCGGCGATGTGGAGATAGTGCCCACACCACGGATGAACAGCGAGGTGTCCTTGTTGGAAGCGCCGGTGCGGAAGTTCAGGGTCGGGATCTGCTGCACGATGCTGGAAACACCATTGCGGTTGTCGCGCTCCAGTTGCTCGCCTTCAACCACGGAAACTGCGACAGGCACCTTCTGCAACGACTCTTCGCGGCGCGTGGCGGTAACGGTGACCGCTTTGAGCGTGGGCGCCTCGGCGTTCTGCGTGGCTTCGGTTTCGGCCATCGCCGGAGCCAGCGGCAAAGCCGCCAGGCCCATCAGCAGCATGCCGCAACGACGTCCGCGCGCCGTGTTGGCCTGGCCGACGGCTTGCGCCAGAAGGTTGTGTTTGACGCTATCCCCAAGTGTTGTGTGCATCTGCGTGCCTGCCTGATATGTGCCCTGGTCGGTCAGTGTTCAAGCACTGACGTCTGAAATTGCTGGCTAACCGGGTTCGGGCATTCGCGGTGGCGAGTAGCAGACAAACCAGTTTGTTAGCGCTAACATCGCCAGTATCAGTAACCGACACATAGATCGTCAAATACTGAAAAATTACCTTTATATTCTTTTTTCTTTTATACGAAGTGACTGCACATGGCTGACGAGATTCCTGCGACACGCAAACGCCGAGGCGCAGGCCGCGTGACCATCACTGGCGTGGCAAAGCAGGCAGGCGTTTCGGCCATTACCGTGTCGCGTTATTTCAACCAGCCGGATCAGGTTTCCCCCGAACTGCGCGAACGCATCGCCGCAGCGGTCAATCAACTGGGCTATGTACCCAATCTGGTGGCAGGAGGCCTGGCATCGGCGCGCAGCCGGGTCGTGGCCATGGTGATTCCCAACATTTCCGGCCCGATCTTCGCCAACACCATTCAGGGCTTCAGCGATACCTTGAGCAAGCACGGCTTCCAGTTGCTACTGGCCTCCAGCTACTTCTCCACCGAACAGGAAGAAAGCGCGGTACGGGCATTTCTGGGCTGGTCACCGGCAGCGCTGGTGCTGACCAGCCGCTTTCACAGTGCTGCCACAGAGAAAATGATCGAGCAGGCGGATATCCCGGTGATCGAAACCTGGGACCACCAACCTGGTCGCAGCCCGATCCAGATCGGGTTCTCGCATTACGAAGTGGGCGTCACCGCTACACGTTATCTGCATGACAAGGGCTACCGACGCATCGCCTTCGTGCAGAACAGCATGGCAGGTGACTTCAGTGCTCTGGAACGTCGTGACGGCTACATAGCCACCCTGGAAACATTCGGCCTGAAACCCACAGTCTTCGTCCCGGATGAAGGGCTGGCACCCTTCGAGGCAGGCAAACAGGCGATGGATGCGCTCATGAGCCGCGCAACCAGGCCCGACGCCATCTTCTTCGCCAACGACAACCTGGCCGCCGGTGGACTGCTCGCCAGCCAGCGCGCAGGCCTGCAAATACCAAAGGACTGCGCGGTCATGGGCTTTGGCGACTACGCCTTCGCACAAATGATGATGCCCAGCCTCAGCACCATCAAACCACCCGCCCTGGAAATCGGCGTCCTGGCTGCACAGCGCGTACTGGAAAGCCTGGGCGTACTGCCGCTGGAAGGGGAAATACAAAGGCTGAACCTGCTCGATTGCAGCCTGATTGAGCGGGAAAGTACGTGACAATGTAGCTGCAAGTTATAAGCCGCAAGCTGCAAGCTACAAGCTACAAGCTACAAGCTACAAGCTACAAGCTACAAGCTACAAGCTTTTGACTTGAGGCTTAAAGCTTGCAGCTTGCCCCTACCTCACCAAATGCAAAAACTGCATATGCCGTTCGTACTGGTCCAGTATGTCGTTGATGACCTGTTCCTTGGTGTAGCCCACCAGATCGTAGTCCTGGCTGCCTTCGCTCAAGTGGACTTCGGCTCGGTAGTAACGACGGTTGTTCAGTTGTTTCGAGCCCATGCCGCCGCGGGCGAATGACGGGGTGAAGAAGCCTTTCATCTGCACCTGGTAAATGAACGGTCGTTCTTCGCCGTGGCCGATTTCCAGGCTGACGGAGTCGTTGGATGGATCGGGTTGAGTATCGACACTCAGGCCTTTCTCAACGAACACCGCAGTCACTTCTTCAATCGCAGGGCGCACGGTCTGGTCGAGGAAGCGATAGACCTCGTCACGCGATGGATAGTGCACGGCCTGGCTAAGGCGCTGTCGCCAGCCTCCACGTCGCGCACCGGAAGCCGGGGCCAGCGAGTAGGTCTGGGCGATCTGGCGTTGGCTCTCCATGAAGAACGCCTTGTGCAGCCCCCACATCATCAGCAGCAGAATCAGCGAGAACGGCAGCGAGGTCAGCACGACGGCGGACTTCAGCGCATCGATGCTGCCGGAGAACAGCAACCCGCTGGTAATCACCGCTGTCGCCACACCCCAGAACACACGCAGCCATTTCGGACCGTCTTCGTCCGGGCCGCCGCCCTTGGCCGACAGGGTAGACAGCACTACAGTGCCCGAGTCCGCCGAGGTGACGAAGAAGACGAAGCTGATGAACACCGTCACTGCAATGACAGTCTTGCTCCATGGATAGGTTTCCAGCAGCAGGTACAGGGTCATCGACGGATCATCGATGGCTGACTGTCCCAGCGCAGTCATGCCGTGGTTGAGCACTTGCTCGATGGCGCTGTTACCGAATATCGACATCCAGGCGAGGGTGAAACCCAGCGGGATCAGCAGCACGCCAAAGACGAATTCGCGAATGGTCCGGCCACGGGAAATACGCGCAATGAACAGGCCTACGAAAGGCGCCCATGCAATCCACCAGGCCCAATAGAAAACCGTCCAGCCGCCCAGCCAGCCATTGGCGTCGCTACTGTAGGCATAGACATCGAAACTCTTGGTCGGCAGTGCGCCCAGATAGTCGCCGATGTTCTGCACCAGCGTGTTGAGCAGATGTTGAGTAGGGCCGGCGAACAAGACGAACAGCAGCAGTGCGCAGGCGAGCAGCATGTTGATGTCGGACATGACTCGCACGCCCTTGTCGACGCCCGAGACGGCTACCAGAATTGCAGCGCCCATCATCAACGTGATCAACCCGACCTGAATCCATTGGGTATGGGACACGCCGAACAGGTAATCCAGCCCCGAGTTCAGGTGAAGCACGCCGAATCCCATATCGGCGCCAAGACCAAAGATGGTCGCGATGATGCCAAAGCCATCGACGGCATAACCGATAGGGCCGTTGATACGCTTGCCGATCAGCGGGTACAGCGCCGAGCGCAAGGCCAGCGGCAGGTTGTGCCGATAGGCGAAGTAAGCCAGTGCCATGCCGACGAAGGCAAATACGCCCCAGCCATGCAAGCCCCAGTGCAGGAACAGCAACTGCATGGCCTGACGCGCAGATTCAGTGGTTCCGCCCTCGCCCTGTGGCGGTTGGAGCATGTGGGTCAGAGGCTCGGAGACACAGAAGAAGAACAGCGTGATGCTGATCCCGGCGGCAAACAACATGCCCGCCCATGACAGATAGCTGAACTCGGGCTCGTCGTGGTCGGCACCGAGCTTGATCTTGCCGTAGCCAGACAAGGCGGTGACCACCACGAAGACCAGATACAGCGTCATGGCCAGCATGTAGTACCAGCCAACCGTATTGGCCGCCCAGTTCTGCGCTGCCAATAACCATTCGCCGCTGGCTTGCGGGAAAGCAATTACGGTGACGCCAAAGATCAGGATGACACTCGCGGCAAAGTAGAACACCGGAGCATTCATGCGGACCTGGCCGCTGGATGGGGAAACGGACGTACTCATGAACGGCACGCCTCTGCTTCAAGACAAAAAGCGCCATAAAAAGAGGGGAACACGGGAAGGACTCCTGGTATGAGCGGGCAGAAAACTACCTGCAAAAAACAAATCGCATACAGGGGAATGCGGGCTCAGACCGGGATATGACGCACGATGGCGCAGGATCGTTCCCTACGCCAAGGAGCAACAGTGGCAAGTGGCAAGCCACAAGCCACAAGCCACAAGCTTGAAGCTTGAAGCTTGAAGCTTGAAACTACCAACTCTCTTACTTCTGAGTTCCGTCGTCCTGTTGCAGCAGGTTGGCCTGGGTCAGGTTGCAACCGGCCGGGACGCTACGGGTCAGCCAGACGTTGCCGCCGATGGTCGAGCCCTTGCCGATGGTGATACGCCCAAGAATGGTCGCACCGGCATAGATCACCACATCGTCTTCGACGATCGGGTGACGTGCATGACCTTTCTGCAACTGGCCATCTTCGTCTGCCGGGAAACGCTTGGCGCCCAGTGTCACCGCCTGATAGATCCTGACCCGCTCACCAATAATGGCCGTTTCGCCAATCACCACGCCCGTGCCATGGTCGATAAAGAAGCTCGGCCCGATCTGTGCGCCAGGGTGGATGTCGATGCCGGTGGAAGAATGGGCGATTTCCGAACTGATACGCGCCAACAGAGGCAGACCGGCCCGATACAGGTGATGCGCCAACCGGTGATGGATCACCGCAAGAATGCCCGGATAGCACAACAGAACCTCATCGACACTGCGCGCAGCCGGATCGCCATGATAGGCAGCCAGCACGTCGGTATCGAGCAGCAGGCGAATGGCTGGCAAGGCCGTGGCGAAATCCTGGATCAGTTCCAGCGCCCGTTCGTCGATCCCCTGAGTCTCGCCGCCCTGTTGATGCGCCACGTAACGCAACTCCAGCCGAGCCTGGGCCAACAGCGCATTGAGCGCCACATCCAGGGTATGACCGACGTAGAAATCCTCGCTTTCTTCGCGCAGATCCACCGGCCCCAGACGCATGGGAAACAAGGCACCGCTCAAGGCTTCGAGAATCTCGCCCATGGCCGCCCGGGAAGGCAGCTCCCGACCACCATGTTCACCGCTCACCCGCCTGTTGCGAGTACGCCAGTCTTCTCGCGCTGTGCGCAACTGGCTGACGATCCGCTGCAACTGCCAATGGCTGGAGCGGCCTGGGGCAGGTGCTTCTGGAATATCGCTCACGCTGAACTCTCCTTGATTCAAAGAAGGCAACCCGATGATGGTGGCCACTGCGGCCTCCACTCTACGGCAAACATTTGTGCGGAAAAAATAACAATTTGCGTAGGGCTTTAACCCCCTTGTCATAAAACATCGTGGGTTGCCGTGCAGGAAACCTCTGCATATAGTCCGATAACTCCCTTCTCGGCTTATCTACCACGATGATCAAAAAACAGCTGGCACGTTTCAATCGCCTTGACCTGATAGGCGCTCCCACCCCGCTGGAAAAGCTTGAGCGCCTGTCGACCTGGGCGGGCCGTGATATCTATATCAAGCGCGATGACACCACGACCCTTGCGCTGGGCGGCAACAAGGTACGCAAACTGGAATACCTGGCGGCCGACGCACTGGCTCAGGGTGCCGACACACTGATCACAGCCGGCGCAATCCAGTCCAACCATGTGCGCCAGACCGCAGCACTGGCCGCTCGTCTCGGGCTGGGTTGCGTTGCGCTGCTGGAAAACCCCATCGGCACTGAAGACACCAACTACCTGCACAACGGCAATCGCCTGCTGCTGGATCTGTTCGACGCCAAAGTCGAACTGGTGGAAAACCTCGATAACGCCGATGAGCAACTGCAAGCCCTGGCCGCACGCCTGCGCACCAGTGGCAAGAAGCCTTACCTCGTACCGATTGGCGGCTCCAGTGCCGTAGGCGCACTGGGCTATGTGCGTGCCGGGCTGGAACTGGCCGAGCAGATCAAGCAGACCGGCCTTGATTTCGCCGCCGTGGTACTGGCCTCCGGCAGCGCTGGCACCCACAGCGGTCTGGCCCTGGCGCTGGCTGAGCAGTTGCCCGAACTGCCCGTGATTGGCGTCACCGTTTCCCGCAGCGAAGAAGCCCAGTTCCCCAAGGTCCAAGGCCTGGCCGAACGTACCGCCGAGTTGCTTGATGTCGCACTCCCCCCCGCCTTCAAGGTGCAACTGTGGGACGAATACTTCGGCCCGCGCTATGGTGAACCTAACGCAGGCACGCTCTCGGCAATCAAACTGGTGGCCAGCCACGAGGGGCTGCTGCTTGATCCGGTCTACACCGGCAAGGCCATGGCGGGCCTGCTCGATGGCATCGGGCGTCAGCGCTTCAATGACGGTCCGCTGATCTTCCTGCACACCGGTGGTGCGCCAGCGTTGTTTGCTTATCCGGGTGTGTTCAGCAGCTAATGAAGCGGCGCCGACGCATATACCGAAAGAAAAACTGAAGATGCTTTTTAGTTCTTTTTGTTTATAAGCAACTCGATTTATATTCGCGACCGCCACACGCTGTCGCCAGGTCTGACTTGCCTGACATCTCATACAAACAAGGGGCTCGCATGAACATTTCCGCTATTCGTCGCACGTTTCTCTTCTCGGCTCTGAGCCTGGTGCTCGGCACCGGTATTGCGGGGCAAGCCATGGCAGGCGAACAACTGCAAAAGATCAAGGACAGCGGTACCCTCAATGTGGGTCTGGAAGGCACTTATCCGCCATTCAGCTTCGTGGACGAAAACGGCAAGCTGACCGGCTTCGAGGTCGAATTGTCCGAGGCTCTGGCCAAGGAACTTGGCGTCAAGGCCAAGGTGCAACCGACCAAATGGGACGGCATCCTCGCCGCTCTGGAGTCCAAGCGTCTGGATCTGGTGATCAACCAGGTCACCATTTCCGACGAGCGCAAGAAGAAGTACGACTTCTCCCAGCCCTACACCATCTCCGGTCTTCAGGCGCTGACCCAGAAGAAAAACGAAGACACTATCAAGACCCCTCAGGATCTGGCGGGCAAGAAAGTCGGTGTCGGTCTGGGCACCAACTATGAGCAGTGGATCAAGACCAACGTCCCGACTGCCATCGTCAAGACCTACGACGATGATCCGACCAAGTTCCAGGACCTGCGCGTAGGCCGTATCGACGCCATTCTGGTCGACCGTCTGGCGGCTCTGGAAATTGCAGCCAAGACCAAGGATGCCTTTGGTGTAGCGGGTGCTCCGTTCTCCCGCCAGGAATCCGGTATTGCCCTGCGCAAGGGCGAGCCTGAATTGCTGGACGCCATCAACAAGGCACTCGACAAGCTGCGTGCCGACGGCACTCTGGGCAAACTGTCGCAAAAGTACTTCAACGCTGACGTGACCAAATGATCGAAGAGGGTCTGAAACTCGTAGCAGACTCTGCGCCCTTTCTGCTCAAGGGCGCGTACTACACGGTCATTCTCAGTCTTGGCGGGATGTTTTTCGGATTGCTGCTGGGCTTCGGCCTGGCACTGATGCGCCTGTCGCGTTTCAAGCTGGTGAGCTGGACGGCACGTATCTACGTGTCGTTCTTCCGTGGCACACCGCTGCTCGTGCAATTGTTCGTGATCTATTACGGCCTGCCTCAACTGGGAATCGAACTGGACCCGCTGCCTGCAGCGCTGATCGGTTTCTCGTTGAACATGGCTGCCTACGCCTGTGAAATCCTGCGCGCTGCCATCGGTGCCGTAGAGCGCGGGCAGTGGGAAGCGGCGGCCAGTATCGGCATGACCCGCTGGCAGACCATGCGTCGGGCGATCCTTCCGCAAGCAGCACGTACTGCCCTGCCACCGCTGGGCAACAGTTTCATTTCTCTGGTCAAGGACACGGCCCTGGCCGCTACGATTCAGGTGCCGGAGTTGTTCCGTCAGGCACAACTGATCACCGCCCGAACCTTTGAAATCTTCACCATGTACCTTGCCGCCGCGCTGATCTACTGGGTCCTTGCATCGCTGCTCGCGCACCTGCAAAACCGTCTCGAAGCGAGGGTCAATCGGCATGATCTGGAGTCTTGAAGCATGATCGTGGTTGAAAACCTCACCAAGGAGTTCAAGGGCCAGCAAGTGCTCAAGGGCATCGACCTGCGCATTGAAGCCGGGGAAGTCGTGGCAATCATCGGCCCCAGCGGCTCGGGGAAAACCACGTTGCTGCGCTGCCTGAATCTGCTTGAAACACCCACCAGCGGGACGATCAAGGTAGGTGACATCCAGATTGATAGCAGTCGCACCTTGAGCCAGCAACAGAACCTGATCCGCCAGTTGCGCCAGCAGGTCGGGTTTGTGTTCCAGAACTTCAACCTCTTCCCCCATCGAACGGCGCTTGAAAATGTCATCGAAGGCCCGGTGGTGGTCAAGAAGGTTGACCGGGAAAAGGCCATTGCTCTGGCCCGGCAGCTGCTGGCCAAGGTCGGGCTGTCGGGCAAGGAAGATGCCTATCCGCGTCGTCTGTCCGGTGGGCAGCAGCAACGGGTCGCGATTGCCAGGGCATTGGCAATGGAACCCCAGGTCATCCTCTTCGACGAACCCACCTCTGCGCTGGACCCGGAGCTGGTCGGCGAAGTGCTGACGGCCATTCGGGCACTGGCCGAAGAAAACCGCACCATGGTTATCGTCACCCACGAGATGAGCTTTGCGCGGGATGTCGCCAACCGGGTGATTTTCATCGACAAGGGCGTGATCGTTGAGCAAGGAGAAGCCAAGGCCTTGTTCGCCAACCCGAAGGAAGAACGTACCAGGCAATTTCTGGAACGCACCAGAACCTGACCCTGAAAGCAGCCCACCACACAAGCAGCGTCCCGATGGCGCTGCTTTTGCCGACATTACATTTCCACACGAATTGATCGATCAACATCCCTGGCAGGTGAACGCCTCAAAGCCCGGGAAAAATATCGAATTGATTTCTTGAACACTCCCCGCCTCACGATCAGCCCTTCATCCTGCCCCGACACGCACAAATCTCCCTCCTGCGCCTGCTCATCAGGTAGTTGTTGTTCATGTAACGAACATTACAGGGCACATCTTTGTAGTAGGACGTTAGTTTGTTTAAAAGTAAACAGCCTCGGTATATCGATGTAGGAATTATCTATTTTTTCAAAAGCCCCTCATCGCCCTCCATTCGCATATTGACACTCGCACACAAAACCCATTAGCTCACTCCAAATAACAGATATGGCATCACTGCAAGTTTCAAGTACGTTCTTACAACACCTTGCAATGTTTGCCACAGCTCCAAACTTCAAGGTACTTATCAACTCATACTTTCAGACCATGCGACCACAGAAAAACCGCACAGGCGATAACAACCCGTTACTGGCACTTCTGTTAACCAAGAGTATTCGGACATGAGCCACACCTATTGCAACCCCGCTTCCTCGAAGCTTTCACCCCCCTTCATTCCCCAGGCCAGCCGTCACGGCATCGGGGTGCGGATAGCGTCTCATTTGATGGTTCATATTCATCCCTATAACGATATGGATGAAGGTGACCTGATCGAACTGTTCTGGGATGGCTGCTACGTCGCGTCGAAAATCCTTACGGCCTTCGACATCGATCAGAACATCGCCCTGCGTGTACCGGAAAGCTTTCTGCAAAACGGCAAGGCACGTACCTATTACAAGATGATGAAAGTGGGCGGGGCTCCTGTCACCTCGCCCACCCGCAAGATATGGGTCAAGCTGGATGCACCTGGCGGTCAGTTGCTGGACCCCATCGAGGAAGAAAACCAGGGGCTGGCTCCGTTGTCCCTGCCACCTTCGGTCGTACGTCGCGGCTTGAGCAGCAGGCACATGAACAGCGGACTACCGATCACGATCGAGCCCTACCTGAACATGGCTCCCCATGACGAAATCACCCTGCGCTGGGGTGACCTGCGCATGGATCTGCCACCTCTGACTCTCGAAGACATTGGGGAGCCCATCGATCTGGTCGTACCTGCAACATTGATACGCGAAGCAGGCTGCGAAAAACTGGAGGCTACTTATTGTGTCATTGACCGTGTAGGAAACAACTCGCTTTGGGCACCACCACGCGAAATAAAAATCCGGACTTCAGGTGAACTTGTCCGGTGATGTTGAATAACGCCTATCTTACTGTACGCCAGCCTTACATGATTCGGACTCTGATCATGGACCGCTGGCGTCTTTCACATACACTCTATTTTCTGAAAGAGTGCTGAATGATGAAAACCTGTTCATCCACTCATTACAAAAACACATATAAATACATACAACTAACATGGAGTAATATTTCCACATGGCCTGACTGACAAGTCAGTACTTGTGACGCCACCCAAGGGGTCAGCCAGCGCCTTCTGAATCGCCAACATTTGCCATCTATGCTTATTCCAAAAAGCACGTTTTAAAAAAATTGATACAAGATTAGGGTATATAAACCGGACCACCGGACATCGTGATGTTTTCTTGCTGCCCCTTGGGCGGCGCCCCCGTAACGAGGTTCCGATGGTTTCTTTCACAATTACCCCCGTGGATAACACCAGGGCATTACCTAAAAACACTGCCCAGCACACCTCGGCTCCACAAGAGCCAGATGTTGCGCCCTTGCTACTACCGGCCAAGGTGTTGCACAACGACGCCCAGGCCATTGCCGCCGCCCATGAGCTGGCAGGCATCGCACGCCTGAATGCAGCCAGAAGGGATCAGGAACGCAGGCTGCCCTGGTCGGAAATCGAGCAGTTCACCCGTAACGGGCTGGGCAGCATTTCCGTTCCCAAGGCTTATGGCGGCCCGCAGGTTTCCTTCGTGACCATTGCCGAAGTATTCCGGATCATCTCGGCCGCCGACCCTGCACTCGGGCAGATCCCGCAGAACCAGTTCGGCATCCTTCATCTGCTGCAGGACGGTGCCAACGAACAGCAAAAGAAGTCCCTGTTTCAAAGCGTCCTCGATGGCTGGCGCATCGGCAATGCCGGGCCCGAGCGGGGTACGAAAAACACGCTGGAACTCAAGGCACGCATCACTGCCGACGGCGACCGTTTTGTCATCAATGGCCAGAAGTTCTATTCCACTGGCGCCCTGTTCGCCCACTGGGTAGCGGTCAAGGCCCTGGACGACGAAGGACGGCAGGTCATGGCCTTCGTGAAACGCGGCGCGCCAGGCCTGAGCATCGTCGATGACTGGTCAGGCTTCGGCCAGCGCACCACGGCCAGTGGCACGGTATTGCTCAATAACGTACCGGTGGAAGCCGAGCACGTGGTCGACAACTGGCGCCTGGCGCTGACTCCGAATATTCAGGGCGCCGTCTCACAACTGATTCAAGCTGCCATTGATGCAGGTATCGCTCGCGAGGCCATCGACGAGGCCATCACCTTTGTGCGCGAGCGTGCTCGTCCATGGGTCGATGCCAACGTCGAGCGAGCCAGTGACGACCCTTATGTCATCGCTGATATCGGCAAGCTGAAACTCGACCTGCATGCCGCCGAAGCCCTCTTACGCAAGGCCGCCCAGGCCCTCGACGAAGTGAATGCTGCGCCAATCGACGAAGACTCCGCAGCCCGCGCCTCCATTGCAGTGGCCCGCGCCAAGGTACTGACCACGGAAATCTCGTTGCTCGCCAGTGAAAAGCTGTTCGAGCTGGCTGGCAGCCGCGCCACCCTGGCGCAGTTCAATCTCGACCGCTACTGGCGCAATGCCCGCGTCCACACCCTCCATGACCCGGTGCGCTGGAAATACTACGCCGTCGGCGCCTGGCATCTGAACGGCACCCTGCCCGCACGCCACTCCTGGATTTGAACCAGACAACTGGAGAACATCGTTATGAGCTTCACTCCACCCCCTGTCGTGATCACCAGTGACGCGCAGGCCCTGCAAGTGGCCAGCGAACTGGCGCAGACATTCACCACCGACAGTGCCCTGCGTGACCGCGAACGCCGTCTGCCTAACCCCGAACTCGACCTGTTCAGCCAGTCCGGCCTGTGGGGTATCAGTGTGCCAAAAGCCTTTGGTGGCGCGGGCGTGTCCAATGTCACCCTGGCCAAGGTCGTACAGATAATCGCCCAGGCTGACGGCTCGCTGGGGCAGATCCCGCAGAACCACTTCTACGCCCTTGAAGTGCTGCGCGTGAATGGCAGCGAACGGCAACAGGCACGCCTGTATGCCGAAGTGCTGGCCGGGAAACGCTTCGGCAATGCTCTGGCAGAACTGGGCACCAAAACCGCCAGCGAGCGCACCACACGTCTGGAGCGTGATGGCGACGGTTATCGCATCAACGGTCGCAAGTTCTACGCCACCGGAGCGCTGTACGCACAGCGGATTCCGACCTCAGTCATTGACGACCAAGGCATTCAGCAACTGGCTTTCGTTTCTCACGACAGCGCCGGTCTTGAAGTGATCGACGACTGGAGCGGCTTCGGCCAGCGCACCACCGGCAGCGGTTCGGTGGTGTTTGAAAATGTGTATGTCAGCGCCGAGGATGTCATCCCGTTCCAGAGCGCTTTCGAGCGCCCGACCACAGTCGGCCCGCTGGCGCAGATTCTCCATGCGGCCATCGATACCGGCATTGCCCGTGCAGCCTTTGAGGACGCGCTGGCATTCGTGCGCACTCGCACACGCCCGTGGATCGACTCCGGCCTGGAAAAAGCCGTGGACGACCCATTGACCCTGCACAGCTTCGGCAAGCTGGGCATCCGCCTGCATGCAGCCGAAGCCTTGCTCGAACGGGCTGGCGAGTATCTGGACACAGCCCAGGCCGACAGCAACGACCAGACCCTGGCCGCTGCATCCATCGCCGTAGCCGAGGCCCGTGCCATCAGCACGGAAATTTCTCTGGAAGCAGGAAGCAGACTGTTTGAACTGGCCGGCAGCCAGTCGACGCTGGCCGAACACGGGCTGGACCGTCACTGGCGCAATGCCCGCGTACATACCCTGCATGATCCGGTGCGCTGGAAGTATCACGCCATCGGTAATTACTACCTCAATGAGATCAACCCTCCACGCCGGGGGACCATCTGATGGCCAAGAAGAAAATCCTGCTCAATGCGTTCAACATGAACTGCATCGGCCATATCAACCATGGGCTGTGGACACATCCACGGGACAACTCCACCCAGTACAAGACCCTCGAATACTGGACCGAGCTGGCACAACTGCTGGAGCGCGGCCTGTTCGACGGGCTGTTCATCGCCGATATCGTCGGCGTATACGACGTGTATCAGAACTCGGTGGACGTCACCCTCAAGGAGTCGATCCAGTTACCGGTCAACGACCCGTTGCTGCTGGTGTCGGCCATGGCAGCAGTCACCAGAAACCTGGGCTTCGGCCTCACTGCCAACCTGACCTATGAAACGCCTTATCTGTTCGCGCGACGCATGTCGACGCTGGACCACCTGAGCCGTGGCCGGGTGGGATGGAATATTGTCACCGGCTATCTCGACAGCGCGGCCAGAGCCATGGGCCTGACCGAGCAGGTCGAACATGACCGCCGCTACGATCAGGCCGACGAATACCTGGAGGTGTTGTACAAGCTCTGGGAAGGCAGTTGGGAGGACGGCGCGGTCATCAATGATCGCGAACAGCGCATCTATGCCCGGCCAGAGAAGGTCCACAAGGTTCGGCACAAGGGCGAGTTCTATCAGGTGGAGGGTTATCACCTCTGCGAACCGTCACCGCAACGAACGCCGGTACTGTTTCAGGCTGGCAGCTCGGAACGAGGCTTGCAGTTCGCCGGACAGAATGCCGAATGCGTATTCATCAGCGGCCAGAACAAGGCCGCGACACGTGAGCAAGTGGACAAGGTCCGCGCCAGCGCCGTAGCCGCCGGACGCAACCCCGACAGCATCAAGGTGTTCATGGGCCTGAACGTGATTGTCGGAGCCACCGAAGCCATTGCCCGGGAGAAATACGCCGAATACCGCAGCTACGCCAGTGCCGAAGCCGGCGTGGCACATTTCGCGGCCTCAACCGGCATCGACTTCGCCGAGTACGAACTGGACGAGCCTATTCAGTATGTGAAAAGCAACGCCATCCAGTCCGCGACGAAAAACCTCAAGAACAACGACTGGACCCGCCAGCGCCTGCTCGACCAGCACGCCTTGGGCGGCCGCTATATCACCTTGGTCGGCTCGCCTGAACAGGTCGCGGACGAACTGGAATCCTGGATCGAGGAAACCGGTCTGGACGGCTTCAACCTGACCCGCATCGTCACCCCGGAAAGCTATGTGGACTTCATCGACCTGGTGATCCCCGAACTGCAACGCCGTGGCTCGTACAAGACCGCTTATGAAGACGGCAGCCTGCGCAAGAAGCTGTTTCCCGAAGGCAATGCACACCTGCCAGACAACCATGCCGGATCAAGACACCGACTTCGCGACTGAAGTCGCTCCTACACAATCCCCGCAGGAGCGAATTCATTCGCGAAAAGGCTAACCACACGCTCCCCAAATTTTTCAAAACAACGGACAACACCATGAAAAAACCTTTTATCGCACTGGCCCTGAGCCTGTTGACCCTCACCGCTCACGCCTCTGATGCGCCGTTGAAAGTCGGCACCACCGCCGCTTTCGCCATCCCGCTGGAAGCTGCTGTAGAAGAAGCCGCCAAGCAAGGCCTGAAGGTCGAACTGGTGGAGTTCACCGACTGGATCGCCCCCAACGTCACCCTCGCGGCCGGTGATATCGATGTGAACTACTTCCAGCACATCCCGTTCCTGACCAACGCCAACGAGGCCGCCGGTTACAACCTGGTGTCCTATGCGCCAGGCATCATCAATAACGTCGGGCTGTACTCCAAGAAGTACAAAAGCTTCGATGAGTTGCCTGCTGGCGCCACAGTGGCCATCGCCAACGACCCGATCAACAGCGGTCGCGGCCTGCAACTGCTGGCCAAGGCTGGCCTGATCACCCTCAAGCAAGGCGTGGGCTACAAAGCCACCGAAGAAGACATCACCGCCAACCCGAAGAAGATCAAGATCATTCAGGTCGAAGCCGTGCAACTGGTTCGCGCCTACGATGATGCCGATCTGGTCCAGGGCTACCCGGCCTATATCCGCCTGGCCAAGACCTTCCCGGCCGACTCGGCCATTCTGTTCGACGGCCTGGATCACCCGGAATACGTGATTCAGTTCGTGATCAAGCCTGAGCGCAAGGACGATCCGCGCCTGGCAAAGTTCGTCGATATCTATCAGCACTCCCCGGTGGTGCGCGCCTCTCTGGACAAGGTCAACGGCAAGCTCTACCAGCCGGGCTGGAAGGAATGACATGAACGCACTCGCGCAACGGCAACAGCCGACCGCTCCCGGACATTCGGCCAGCCAGGCCGAATTGCACCCGGACCTGAATCACGCCCATGTGCGCTTCAGCAACCTGGGCAAGACCTACCACGGCCAGCAAGGCCCGGTGCAAGCGCTGAGCAACATCGAACTGGCGATCCAGAAAGGTGAAATCTTCGGCATCATCGGGCGCAGCGGTGCAGGCAAGTCATCGCTGATCCGCACCATCAACCGCCTGGAACAACCCAGCAGCGGCCGGGTGCTGATCGATCAGGTGGACATTGGCGAGTTCAATGAAGACAAGCTGGTAGAACTGCGCCGACGCATCGGCATGATCTTCCAGCACTTCAACCTGATGTCGGCCAAGACCGTGTGGCAGAACGTCGAGCTGCCACTCAAGGTCGCAGGCGTTCCCAAAGAGCAACGCCATCGCAAGGTCACTGAATTGCTGGAGCTGGTTGGCTTGCAGGACAAGCACAAGTCTTACCCGGCTCAGCTCTCCGGCGGGCAGAAACAGCGTGTCGGTATTGCCCGGGCGCTGGTACACGATCCGGCCATCCTGCTGTGCGACGAAGCGACCTCGGCGCTGGACCCGGAAACCACTCAATCGATCCTGGGCCTGCTGCGCGAGATCAACCAGCGCCTGGGCCTGACCATCGTGCTGATCACCCACGAGATGTCGGTGATCCGTGATATCTGCAACCGTGTGGTGGTGCTTGAAAAAGGCCAGGTGGTCGAGCAAGGCCCGGTGTGGCAAGTGTTTGGCAACCCGCAGCATGAGGTGAGCAAGACCTTGCTCGCGCCGCTGCAACTCGGCTTGCCGAAAGCCTTGCTGGAGCGCCTGGCACCGCAACCGGCTCACCCGGACGCCGCGTTGCTGCTGGACCTGAGCTTTACCGGCGTCAGTGCCGAAGAGCCGGACCTGGCTGCATTATTCACAGCCCTCGGTGGTCATGTGAAGTTATTGCAAGGTGGCGTGGAGCGTATTCAGGAGCGTGCCGTCGGGCATCTGATCCTGTCGATTACCCGTTCGCCACACAGTCGAGACGAATTGCTGGCTCGCGCACGTCAACATGCGCCCCAAGCGGAGGTACTGGGTTATGTGGGTTGATCGTTTGCTGCAAGGCGTGCTCGATACCTTTATGATGGTCGGCGTATCCTCATTCGTAGCCCTGCTGCTGGGCATTCCGATGGCGGTGATTCTGGTTACCAGCTCCAAGGGCGGCATCTACGAAGCACCGGTACTGAATCAGGTGCTGGGCGCCTTCGTTAACCTGTTTCGCTCGATCCCGTTCCTGATCCTGATGGTCGCGCTGATCCCGTTCACCCGCCTGATCGTCGGCACCAGTTATGGTGTCTGGGCGGCCGTGGTGCCGCTGACCATTGCAGCAACCCCCTTCTTCGCCCGCATTGCCGAAGTCAGCCTGCGCGAGGTCGATCATGGCCTGATCGAGGCCGCACAAGCCATGGGCTGCCGCCGCTGGCATATCGTCTGGCATGTGCTGCTGCCTGAAGCGTTGCCGGGTATCGTCGGTGGCTTCACCATCACTATCGTCACGATGATCAACTCATCAGCCATGGCAGGTGCCATCGGTGCCGGCGGGCTGGGCGATATTGCCTACCGCTACGGTTATCAGCGCTTCGACACACAGATCATGCTGACCGTGATCGTATTGCTGGTGGTGCTGGTTGCCGCCATTCAACTGGGTGGCGACCGGCTGGCGCGGGTTCTGAACAAACGCTGAGTAATTGCTTCGCACCGGGCTGGAGGTATATTGACGACCTCCATTGCCCGGACAACCGCTCGCCATGAAGCTCGACGCCCAAGACCTCGCCCAAATCACCGCCATTACCGTCGGCCATTACAACCAGGTGGCCGAAGACTTCCGTGAAGGCACCCGCGATCACGACGTCAGCCAGAATATTGCCGCTCTCTTGCGACATATCCAGGCGCCGACGCCCTGGCAGATTCTGGACTTTGGCTGCGGACCGGGCCGTGACCTGAAAACCTTCAGCGCCATGGGGCACATTGCCGTCGGCCTGGACGGCAGCGAACGTTTCGCGCAAATGGCTCGCGCTGACAGTGGATGCGAAGTGCTGCAACAGAACTTCCTGGAGCTGGACCTCCCCGCCGCTCGCTTCGACGGCATATTTGCCAATGCAGTGCTGTTTCATGTGCCCCGCCAGGAGTTGCCCAAAGTCCTGCGTCAATTGCACACCACCCTCAAGCCGGGCGGCGTACTCTTCAGCTCCAACCCACGGGGCCAGAACCAGGAAGGCTGGAAAGGCGAACGCTATGGCTCGTATCACGATCTGGAATCATGGCGCGAACTGCTGAACGAAGCGGGTTTTGCAGAGCTTGAGCACTACTATCGACCGGCTGGTTTGCCAAGGGAGCAGCAGCCCTGGCTGGCGAGTGTCTGGCGCAGAAATTGAGCACGCCATCGACTTGACGAAAGCATTCAACTCCTATTGCGTGCATTGCGTGACTGGCATTTTTGTCAGTATCAGCGCAGCAGCATGGCGCTTAGGATGAGCTCCAGAAAAAGGTGTTCGCACCCAATTAATCGGACCCGAATGTTAATCGATCAAGGAAATGATCATGGCAATTCAATATATTCAGAACGGCAATTTCAAAGACGATTTCAACTATTGGAAAGGGCCAGTGGGTTTTGACCCCGGCCTTGAGCGTTACGGCTTCGGACAAAGCATCCTGTTACCGGTTGCGACCAATATCAGCCAGGTCCTGCCGGACTTGCCGGGCAAGGCCCTGCTTATCGAGTTTGACGCACTCAGCGCAGATGCAGCCGTGGAGGACGCCTCGTTTGTGGTCAGTGTCGGAGGCTTCAGGGCTGACGGTGTAATAATGGTTTCGCCTGTCACCGGCATGGCGACAGCGGACTGGCAGCGTTTCTCGGTAAATATGTATTTCGAGGACGATCTGACTTCCTGCTTCCTGAACGTATCGACCCCTCGCCCGGCCATATCCGCCAGCTCTCCAGGCGTCAGCCAGGCCATGAGCCCTGTGCGGTTTGGCGACTTCAGCCTGGTTGAAAGCGATATCGGCTGACGCGGGACAAGCCGTGAGAGTATTGCTGACCAGTTAAGGTCATAAATCACTTTGTGGGATGCAGCTTGCTGGCGACTTCACGTACAGACACAGAATATCTGCCGGTTTTCAGGCCTTTTTCGCCAGCAAGCTGCCTCCTACAAGTTTGTGTATTGCCATGACTGATCGGCATTAATCTACGCGGGCTCCTTGATCCGGTACCAGGCCACATACAGGGCTGGCAGGAACAAGAGGGTCAGCAAGGTGGCGATGATGATGCCGCCGATCATCGCGTAGGCCATCGGCCCCCAGAACACTTCACGTGCGATGGGGATCATGCCCAGGCTGGCCGCAGCCGCCGTGAGCAGGATCGGCCGGCGGCGGTGCTCGGTGGCCTCGACCACCGCATTCCATGGCGAGTAGCCGCTTTGCTCGTAGGCATCGATCTGGGTCACCAGAATCACCGAGTTGCGGATGATGATACCGATCAGCGCCAGCACACCCAGAATCGCGACAAAGCCCAATGGCGTTCCGGTCGGGATAAGCGCCAGCACCACGCCGATCAACCCCAGCGGCGCGACACTGGCCACCAGAAACATCTTCTGAACGCTGTGCAACTGGATCATCAAAAAGGTCGCCATCAGGAACAGCATCAACGGCACGACACTGGCAATCGGCCCTTGAGCCTTGCTGCTTTCTTCCACCGTCCCGCCGGTCGCCACCTTGTAGCCCACAGGCAATGCGGAGGCGAACTTGTCGATTTCCGGCTTCAGTTGATTGACCAGGTCAGTCGGCTGAATCTCGTCGCGCACCGCACCTTTCACGGTGATGGTCGGCTTGCGGTCACGCCGCCAGACCAGTGGCTGCTCCAGCTCGTAACCCACCGTGGCAAAGGCCAGCAGCGGAATCGAGGCTCCGGCAGGCGTGACAATCTGCAGGTTTTGCAGGGTTTCCGGTGTGCCGCGCTCGGCGTCCTCGGCACGTCCTACCACGTTGATCAGGTAGATATCGTCGCGCACCTGCGTCACCGACGAGCCGCTGACCACGCTGTTCATCAGTTGCGCAACGTCTTCGGAGGACAACCCCAACTGCCGCGCCTTGTCCTGATTGATATCGATGCGCAGCACCTTGCCCGGCTCGTTCCAGTCGTAGATCACTTCACCGACATGAGGGTTCTTGCCAAGCAGCGTGGCCAGTTCGATGGCGTGCTGGCGAACCTTGTCGATGTTCTCGCCACTGACGCGATATTGCAGCGGACGCCCGACCGGCGGCCCCATTTCCAGCGGCTGCACATAGGAGCCGATACCGACATATTCATCGCGCAGGCGCTTTTGCAGGCGTGCAGTCAGGGCACCACGCTCCTCCAGCCCTTTGCTGACAATGACCAACTGGGCGTAGAACGGGTTTTCCAGTTGCTGATCCAGCGGCAGATAGAAACGCACCGCGCCCTGGCCGATGTAGGTGCTCCAGCGCTCGATATCGGGATCGTCCTTGAGGCTGGCCTCAAACCGGTCCACCACTCTGCGCGTCTCGTTGATCGAGGCATTCTGTGGCAGGTTCAGGTCGACCAGAATTTCAGGCCGGTCCGATGACGGAAAGAACTGGTTCTGCACGAACTGCATCGAAAACAGCGACGACGCGAACAGCAGTAGCGTAATGCCAATCGCCAGCCAGCGATGACGCATGGCCCACAGCATGCTGCTGTTGAACGCCCGCCCCACGCGCCCCGGCTCTTCGGACTTGGGTTTGATGTTGCTACTCAGAATATGCACGCCGATAACCGGCGCAAACAGCACGGCCACGATCCACGACACCAGCATCGCTACGGCAATCACGGCAAACAGCGTGAAGGTATATTCCCCCGCTGAGCTGTTGTTCAGGCCAATGGGCACGAAACCGGCCACCGTCACCAGCGTACCGGTCAGCATCGGGAACGCCGTCGAGGTGTAGGCATAAGTCGCCGCCTGCTCCTTGGTTTCCCCCATTTCCAGCCGTGTGACCATCATTTCCACGGTAATCATGGCGTCGTCCACCAACAGCCCGAGGGCGATGATCAACGCCCCGAGAGAAATACGCTGCATGGTGATGCCGCTGTACTCCATGAACACGAACACCATGGCCAGCACCAGCGGGATGGAACAGGCCACCACCAGACCGGCGCGCACTCCAAGGCTGACAAAACTGACCACCATCACAATGATCACGGCCTCGAACAACGCACTGGTGAAACCGCCCACCGCCTTGTCCACCACTTCGGCCTGATCCGACACCTTATGCACACCGACACCCACCGGCAGTTCAGCGGTGGAGATGTCCATTCGATCATGCAACGCCTTGCCGAACTCCTGAATGTTGCCGCCCTTCTGCATGGCGATGGACAGGCCGATGGCGGGTTTGCCGTTATAACGGAACAGCGGTTTGGGCGGGTCGGTGTAGCCTCGGGTGATTTCGGCGATATCGCTCAGGCGGTAGAAACGATCATTGAGCCGCAGATTGACCGCCGCCAGATCTTTCTCCGAAGCGAACTGCCCGGAGGTGCGCACGGAAATCCGCTCCGGCCCGGCTTCGATCACGCCCGCAGGCGTCACCGCATTCTGGGATTGCAGGCTTTGCACCACCTGACGCTGATCCAGCCCGAGGGCCGCCAGCTTGCGGGTGGAGAAGTTCAGGTACAGCACTTCATCCTGCTGGCCAATCATCTCCACCTTGCCAAGGCCTGGGACTTCGCGGATGTCGGCGCGGACCTTCTCGACATAATCGCGCAACTGACGCATCGAGAAACCATCGGCGGTAAAGGCATAGATCGAACCGAACACATCGCCGAACTCGTCGTTGAACGCAGGCCCTTGCAGGCCTTGGGGGAACTGCCCGCGAATGTCGTCGATCTTCTTGCGCACCTGATACCAGATCTGCGGTATCTCTTTGGCATTCGTGGTGTCGCGCAGGTACACGAAAACCGTGGACTCGCCCGGCCGGGTGTAGCTTTTCACGTAGTCCAGGGAATCCAGCTCTTCGAGTTTCTTCTCGATGCGGTCGGTCACCTGTTTCAGGGTTTCATCCACCGTCGCACCGGGCCAGCGGGTCTGGATGACCATGGTCTTGATCGTGAAGGACGGGTCTTCTTCACGCCCCAGCTTCATGTAGGAAAACACGCCCATCAACAGGGCGACGAACATCAGGTACCAGACAAACGACTGATGCTTGATGGCCCACTCGGACAGATTGAAGCTTCCTTTCATCGTGGGCTTTCCTCATCGACTTTGACTTTCTGCCCCGGCTTGAGGCTGTTGACGCCCGCACTGACCACCTTCTCACCGGCATTGACCCCGCCTGCCAGCAGGAAACTGTCATCCTCGCGACTGACGACATTCACTGCTCTGGGGTTTACCGTCTGGTTTTGTGGGTCGACGATCCAGACTTGAGTTTTGCCGTCGGTTTCCTGCAAGGCATTGATGGGCAAGCGTATGCGCGGTGCGATGGTCGAGCTGAGGGTCACGCTGATCGCGGTGCCAAGCCGAAATGCCTGTGGCGTTTCAGTCAGAGACAATCGCGCCCGGCGCGTGCGAGTCGAGCGGTCGGGTTGCGGCTCGATTTCCCGCAGCGTGGCCGTGGTATTCACCTGAGGGTCAAGCTGGCTGGCCACGGTGAACACCACAT
Source organism: Pseudomonas serbiensis (assembly GCF_030580745.1). Lineage (NCBI taxonomy): Bacteria > Pseudomonadati > Pseudomonadota > Gammaproteobacteria > Pseudomonadales > Pseudomonadaceae > Pseudomonas > Pseudomonas serbiensis. The sequence goes on along the minus strand of NZ_JAUQOO010000006.1, from coordinate 45,292 downwards.
CGACAGGCAACTGATCGGCCAGCGAAGCAGGAAGGTCGATCACTGCTTCCTTGATATCAGGTCGCGCCAGAGTCACGACTTCCTGCCCGGCAGTGACCACCTGCCCGGCTTCGACTCTCCACTCGGTCACCACGGCATCGTCGTCACTGCGCAATTCGCTGTAACTCAACTGATCGCGGGCCTGCTGCTCTGCTGCCCTGGCCTGATCCAGTGACGAGCGCGTGGTTTTCAGCTCGGTCAGGGCATTGTCCAGTTGCGCCTGCGCACCGACGCCACGGTCGAACAATTCCTGCTGACGGCGGGCATTGGCCTGGGCATTGATCCACTGCGCCTCGATACGGGCCAGATCGCCCTGGCGAGCGCGCACGTTATTCTGCTGATCGGTCGGGTCGAGGGTCGCGAGCAGGTCGCCTTTCTTCACTTCACTGCCCACGTCCACATCGCGGCGGGCAATCCGACCCGGCACCCGAAAGCCCAACACACTCTGGTAACGCGCCTGAATATTGCCGGCGAAACGTCCGAACTCCAGTTGCGAATCAGGCCGCGCCTCGACAAAGACCACCGGCCGTACCGGTTCGGGCGGTGTTTCATCCTTGCCGCAACCACTCAACAACAGACCGCCCAACAACAGGCAAGACAGACGCTTCATGGTTGCACCTGAGCATTGTGCTGCTGTGGTTGATCTGCGATTTCGACCTGCATGTCCGGGTGCAATAACTGTCCACCAGCGACCACGACTTTCTCTCCACTTTTCAGCCCGTCACCGATGATGACTTTGGAGGTCAGGTAACGAGCGACCTGAACCTTGCGCAGATTGACCTTGCCCTGTTCGTCCACCACCCAGACGGCGGGCTTGCCCAAGTGCTCGCCAAGGTCCTTGGTCAGGGCCGACCACGGCAGCTCGACGCTGGCATTGGCCGGTGCGCTCAAGGCCACACTGACTACAGAGCCCAGGTCCATGCCCTCGGGCAATGGATCAAGCGCGACCTTGACCTGCAAGGTGCCGGTTTGTGCCGAAACCGCCGGCGTCACTTCTCGCACCTTGCCGCTGACCTTGATCGCCGGGTTTTCGAGCAGGGTCACTTGCACAGGATGGTCAGTCGGTGGCTGAACGAACAGCGACTCGTAAACGTTGAACACCGCATCGCGCTCGCCGTCACGGGCCAGATCGAAGATCGGCACAGTCGCCTGCACCACTTGCCCGACCTCGGCCTGACGTGCCGTGATCACACCCGACGTATCGGCGACCAGTGCGGTGTAACTCAACTGCTCACGGGCATTGGCCAGTTGCGCCTGCGCGGCTTTCAACGCGCTCTCGCTGCCGCGCAATGCGGCTTGGGCAGAATCGTATTCGCTGCGGCTGGTGTAACCCTTGGGCAGCAACTTTTGCTGACGCACGAAAGCGGCACTGGCCTGCGTAACACGCGCCTGCTCGGCGGCCACCGACGCGAGGGCCGAATCGACATTGATCTGCAGGTCCTTGGGGTCGAGTCGGGCTAGAACCTGTCTGGCCGTCACACGATCACCGACATCCACATTGCGCTCAATGATCTTGCCATTGACCCGAAACGAAAGCCGGGTCTGCACCCGTGCCTGGATATCACCGGTCAGGGCAACGCTGGCAGCAAAGTCAGCGGTTTTAACCGTCTGAACATAAACCCGCGGCAGATCGGGTGCTGCCGGCTTTTCCTGGCCGCAGCCAGCCAGTAACGTCATGGCCGTGGCAAGGCCGAGCATAACCAGTCCAGAAGAACGAGCAGGCATGCAGACTCCTTTTACGGCTGCCAGGATGCGAGATTGATATCACGAGAGAGGAACGTGAGCATGCGACTGCGCGCAGGCGGGAGGGTTCCTTGAGGGGGGATGTCTTGAGGCATGATTGATGACTCACTTCAAACGTTCACGCATCAATCTTTGTCGCTCTCGAGCCGCCTCAAACCAATGATGTCTCGCGCTTATTTCCTCTAGACCTGTATACCCATCAACATTGGTAATATGCGGAATTTCACGGGGGTCTATGCCTGTTTTAATAAGCTGTGCCGGTGTCGTACCGGGCGCATTTCCAGACGCAATATCCCGGGCGGTACGAATCAGATTGGCTCTTCCCTCCAAAGCCGAAGCGCTTTTGATGCCATCGAGCATCTGATCAATAGGCTTCAATGAGCCGTTCACAACCGCATTGATTCTTCTTGATGCCATGCTAAGCGCCAATAAGTCATTGGCAGATAGCATCCTGACTATTCGCTCAGTGACATGAGGCACGCCCTCAAAAACCTGAAAATCCCCTAAACCACTCATCTGTTTTGCTGCATTGATGGCACCCTTACCACTCAATCCATGCGCAAAGCTTCCTGCAAGTCTGTTCGCTATTGACTGAAATCCTGCAGCCGCCCCAAACCCTATTGAGGCAATACCTAACCCGCCCCCTATCAGGCCTAGTACAGAACTGGTCTCTGGGCTCATTTTTTCGGTGACAATCTGCGCAACACCGGCTACCCCCGAGGCAATGCCTGTCGCCCCCCCTGCAACCGCCAAAAGAGTGGCTGCACCAAAGGTTGCAATGCTTGCCATGACTCCAAATATACTTAAACCCAAGCCAAGACCGGCCTGCCAAGAAAAATGCCCTGAGGGATCAATACGGTTGACCGGATCGCCCAGGCAATAGCCATACGGATTCAAGCCGCCCCCCGAAAAAGGGCTCAGACTGTCAGGGCTGTTGAAACGCATCAGTACTGGGTTGTAGGCACGATAACCGTTACCCAACAGATAATGGCCCGTCACAGAATCGGGCTGCTCTCCATTGAAACCTGGCAAGCCTCCAAACAAAGCGGTCTCACGATGGCCGTAAGGCGAATAAGCAATGTCGGCTTGCCGGCTGCCTGTCGTTGCATATAAGACACTCTCTTGCCTATCACCTGCAATCAGGGTACTGGAGGTCCCGTTGCCATCACTCCTGTACTGTGCCAACAGATGTTTTTCAGCCCGAAAAAACGATAGAGAACTGTCAACGTGCAACTCTGTTACTAACTGTTCACGACGGTAGAAACGTCTGAAGTAGCCCTGCTCAAGTGGAGTAAAAGAAGCCACGCGGTCTAATGGGTCGTAGGTATATTTGCAGAGAATTGCCATGGCATCATTTATCCTTAGCTCCGAATAACTGCAGCTGGACTTAACGCCCTGGGCATCTCGTCCAATTCGATGGGGGCGCTACTGAGTAGCTTCGGTGCTACAGCACTCTGCAAATTCGCCAGATTCTTCGGATTCCGAGCCGCGATCACCGTACCAACCCGTGTGCTGGCAGCAACGACACCAATCGCCAGAGCGGCCCATCCCATGGGCTCCAGCAACGGAGAATCGGGGGCGACTTCAGCCACGATTTGCCGGGTTACACCAAGTACACCACCTGCCACCGCACTCGTCCCGGTAATCATGGTGGACAGGCTACCCGCACTGAAAAAACCGGCTTGGGCGGCCTTCACGGATAACAGGAAAGGTAGCGAAGGAAGCAGAGTGGCGGCGGCCGCTGTCAGTGCGGCCACGCTGAGTACTATGCCGACGATGAATTGCCAGGACACATGCCCCGTAGGGTCATAGTGGTTGACCGGATCCCCCAGGCAATAGGCATAAGGATTCACGCCACCCTCGCCAAACGGACTCAGACTGTCAGGATTGTTGAAGCGCATCAGCACCGGGTTATAGGCACGATAGCCTTTGCCCAATAGATAATGGCCAGTGACGGGGTCTGGGCGTTCGCCGTTGAAACCGGGCAGATTCTTGATCGGATCGTGATAACCGTACGGGGTATAGGCGATGGCCGTGCGTTGCCCTGATGTTGTCGTGCCGAGCACACTGCCGGGCTGATCAGTAGCGGCCAGCGTCTTACTGAGAAGCTGGCCTGTTAACGTTTGCAGTGCCAGCAGTTGACTCTCCCGATAGAGAAAACTGCGCTGCTCGTCTCCTTGAATTTCGTTGGCCAGCCTGTCGGCGCTATAGAAAGAGCGAGTAACGGCATCTGCCAGCGGCGTGCGAGTCGCAAGGCGATCCAGAGGGTCGTAGTCATAGCGACACAAGACGATTCCATGAGACATGGCGAGGGACCATTTCGAGCAATATGCGCCCCTCACAATGCCCCCCCACGTGACTGTTGGCTACTCGTAGAAATGACAGTCACGCTCGCGAATGAATGCGCTCCGCTGCAGGACCGAATTCATTCGGGAAGGCGGTTTGTCAGCTACCCGAGCCGCCATGGGCTTCTTCGAAGAAGTAGTCCTTCCAGCTTGCCGCCTTGTTCTTCAGCACGCCCAGTTCATGCAGCTTCTCGGCATAGATGAAAGTGCGCTGTGGCGTGACCGTGAAATCGATTTCCGGATCGGAGACGATTTTTTCTACAAACGGCAGCGGCAGTTTGGACTGCTCGACGCGGATATAGGTCTTGGCCGCTTCTGTCTTGTCAGCCTTGATGATCTTCTCGGCCTCCGCCAGCGCGTCGTAGAACGCCTTGTAGGTCTTGGGGTTTTCGTCGTGGAATTTTTCGGTGGTGTAGAGCACGTTGAAAGTGGCCTGACCGCCCAGCACGTCGTAGCTGCTCAGCACTTTATGAACGTTGGGGTTTTCCAGCGCCTGGTATTGGAAAGGCGGGCTGGAAAAGTGCGAGTTGATTTCCGAGCCACCGGCAATCAGCGCCGAGGTAGCATCAGGGTGCGCCAGGCTGACGGAGATGTTGTCGAACTTCTTGAAGTTCTCGTTACCGAACTGCTTGGCCGTCTCGATCTGCAAGGTACGCGACTGGAAGCCCACGCCCGCCGCTGGTACCGCGATGCGGTCCTTGTCGGTGAAGTCTTTCAGGGTTTTGACATTCGGGTTGTTAGTCAGCAGGTAGTTGGGCATCGAGCCCAGCGAGGCAATGGCCTTGACGTTATGCTTGCCCTTGGTGCGGTCCCAGATGGTCAGCATCGGAGGAACGCCTGCCGAAACCACATCCAGCGCACCGGCCAGCAGCGCTTCGTTCATGGCGGTCGCGCCGGAAATGCTGTTCCAGTCGACCTTGATATCCAGGCCCTGCTCTTTACCGTGTTTCTCGATCAGTTTCTGATCGCGCACCACATCCAGAATCAGGTAACCGATACCAAATTGTTGAGCAATGCTGATCTTGCCTTCGGCTTGCGCGCCGCCGCTGAGCAGAGTGCCAGCCAGCCCCAGTGCAGCAGCCAGTGCGGTCAGCGCAGGACGTTTGAAAGAAGTAACCATGAAACCCTCACAGAAAAATCGAAAGACGATAAGAGACCAAGCGTTCCATGCACTTAACGCTGCATGCCCCAGCGCTTGACCGTCAGGCGCTCGATGTTGGCAAACAGCAGGTTTTCCACCAGCAGACCGATGAGAATCACCGCCGCCAGCCCCGCAAAAACCTTGTCGGTATACAGCTCGTTACGGTTCTGGAAGATGTACCAGCCCAGACCACCCTTGCCAGAAGACGCGCCGAATACCAGCTCGGCCGCGATCAGGGTGCGCCAGGCGAAGGCCCAGCCGATTTTCAGGCCGGCAAGAATCGAAGGCAGCGCGGCCGGGATCAGGATGTGCCAGACAAAGCGCAAACCCTTGAGGCCATAGTTGCGACCGGCCATACGCTGGGTTTCCGAAACACCGAGGAAACCGGCATAGGTATTGAGCGCCAGCGCCCACAGCACCGAATGCACCAATACGAAGATCAGGCTGTTCTGCCCAAGCCCGAACCACAGCAGTGCCAGCGGCAACAGGGCAATGGCAGGCAGCGGGTTGAACATCGCGGTGAGCGTGCTGAGCAGGTCACGGCCCAGTTGGGTCGAGACCGCCAGGGTTGTCAGGCCGAACGCCAGGACAATGCCGATCAGGTAGCCCTGAATCAGTACCGTCAGGGAAATCCAGACCTTGCCCGGCAATTCGCCACTGATGATGCCGTCATAGAACGCCACAGCGGTTTGCAGAAAGCTGGGCAGCAGAAGATCGTTGTTCTGGATGCGTGCAGCGACTTCCCAGAGCACCGCCAGCAGGACCATGATCACGCTTTTGCGCACCCAGCTCAGTTGCCAGATGCGTTGGGCCAAGGGGATATCACGCGCCAGATCTTCCTGGGTGAAAGGCTCCAGCGTGACTTCGTATTCTTCACGAACGGGGGGTGAAAGGCTCATGTCGGGTTCTCTGTTGTCATGTTGAGGCGCTGAACAGGCCTCAATAAGCGATGCGGATATCCTGGAAATTCAGCTCGGACTCGGCCTGACCGCCGGTTTCGTTTTCATTGAACAGCAAGCGGTGAATACGCTGTGCCGTCTGCTGAAAACCGACGCCGCCCAGGCTTTTCAGGTCGTACTGATGGCTGTTGATTTCCGCACGCACGCGGCCCGGATGAGGGGACAACAACAGGATACGATTGCCGACCACCAACGCTTCTTCGATGGAGTGAGTCACGAACAGCAGTGTGAAACGTACTTCTTCCCACAGCTCCAGCAGCTCTTCCTGCATCTTGCGTCGGGTCAAGGCATCGAGCGCAGCAAAGGGCTCATCCATCAACAGGATTTTCGGCTGCATCGCCAAGGCACGGGCAATCGCTACACGGGCCTTCATGCCACCAGACAAGGTGTGCGGGTAAGCGTCGGCAAATGCACTGAGGCCGACCTTTTCCAGGTAATAACGCGCACGCTCCAGGGCTTCGGGACGCTTGAGAGTGCGCGAAGCCAGCAACGGGAACATCACGTTTTCGATAACGGTTTTCCAGGGTGGCAGTTGATCGAACTCCTGGAACACCACAATACGGTCCGGGCCAGGTTCCTTGACCTGTACGCCAGTCAGACGAATCTGCCCTTCACTGGGCTGAATGAACCCGGCCACGGCCTTGAGCAAGGTGGACTTGCCGCAACCGGACGGGCCAAGCAATACGAAGCGATCCGCCGGATCGACTTCAAAACTGACTTGATGGGTCGCGCGCACTACCCGCTCGGGAGTACGGTATTCAATACTCACGTCCTGAACCTTCAACAAGGCCTCAGTGGCATGCTGAGTGGCCTGTTGCGTAATCGTACCTTCGCTAGCCGTATGGCTTTGCACTACAGCATTCATGACCAATTCCCCTGAATCAAAACGGCGCATCGCCTTGAATGGTGGTGCGATACAACTTGCGTCGCAGATGAGTCGGGCAACCGGCTGCCAGATGGGTCAGGGAACGGTTATCCCAGAAGACCATGTCATGCGGCTGCCATTTGTGGCGGTATATATGTTCGGGGCGCGCGCAGTGGGCATAGATCTCGGTCAGAATCCTGCGGCTTTCTTCTTCCGGCAGACCCACGATGCGAGTCGTGAAATTTTCGCTGACGAACAACGCCTTGCGCCCGTTTTCCGGGTGGGTACGCACGATCGGGTGCGTCACTTCCGCAACCTGAGCCAATTGCTCGGGTGTCAGGGTCGGACGCCAACTGGCAGCGTTATCACCATCCAGATAGCGGGAGGTGTAGCTGTGAACAGCGGAACGACCTTCGACCGCCTCGCGCAGATGCTGCGGCAGGGTTTCCCAGGCCAGATGCATATCGGCGAACAGAGTGTCACCGCCTTCGCTTGGCAATTCCTGGGCATACAGCATCGAACCCAGGCTTGGCAGCTCCTTATAGGAAAGGTCTGAATGCCAGTACTTCCCGGCATCACCCAGGCCCACAGGCTGACCGTTCTCGACAATGTTGGAGACGATCAGGATTTCCGGGTGGTTGGCCAGCAGGAACTGCTTGAGCACATGGATCTGCAACACGCCGAAACGGCGGCTGAAATCGATCTGCTGCTGCGGGGTAATGTGCTGGTCGCGGAAAACGATCAGGTGGTAATCGAGATGTGCTTTGTGTACGCGAGCAAAATCGGCGTCATTGAGGGTTTTGGACAAATCCAGCCCGACGATTTCCGCGCCCACATTGCCGGTGAATGGACGCACCTCAAACTGTTGCTCGGCGGCTTGGGTAGACGATGAAGCGAGGGCGGCTGCGGACATATAGGCTCCGACTCCAAAACATGTAGATGAATATAGAGACAGAACTTTATAGGTATAAGAAACTAAATTTAAATACCGTTATGGCATATTCATAGCGCGGAATGAGCTAGCAGACTTCGCGGCTGAAGCCGCTCCCACAGAGAACTCCATAGAAGCGGCAGCCGGGAAAGGGGATTAACCGTACCCGATCGGCAATCAGAACGCTGGCAATACCGCGCCATCGTACTTCTTGAGGATGAATTCCTTCACTTCAGGGCTGGTCAGTGCTTTGGACAGCTTCTGGATAGCGTCGGTGTTGGCGTTATCTTCGCGGGTCACCAGGTAGTTCACGTAAGGCGAATCGGAACCTTCGATGATCAAGGCATCCTTGCGCGGGCTGAGCTTGGCTTCCAGCGCGTAGTTGGTATTGATCAGCGCAAGGTCAACCTGACTCAGCGAGCGAGGCAGCAAAGCCGATTCCAGTTCGCGGAATTTCAGTTTTTTCGGGTTGGTGGCGATGTCCTTGAGCGTCGACAGCGCGTTGGTCGGCTCCTTGAGGGTAATCAGGCCGCCCTTTTGCAGCAGAAGGAGTGCGCGACCGCCGTTGCTGGCTTCGTTCGGAATGGCAACGGTTGCGCCCTCAGGCAGATCCGCCAGGCTCTTGTGCTTGGAGGAATAAGCGCCGAACGGTTCAACGTGAACACCGACGCCGGTCACCAGTCTGGCGCCCTTGCCTTTGTTGAAGCCATCCAGATAAGGCTTGGTCTGGAAGTAGTTGGCGTCCAGACGCTTCTCGTTGAGCTGCACGTTAGGCTGCACGTAATCGGTGAATTCCTTGATTTCCAGATCCACGCCTTCCTTGGCCAGGGTTGGCTGGATCAGCTTCAGAATTTCAGCGTGTGGAACAGGGGTAGCACCGACCACCAGTTTTTCGCCAGCCTGAGCCAGGCCAATGGAAAGCGCGGCCGCCAGAGCGGTCAACAACAAGGTCTTCTTCATGCAATGTCCTTAGGAAAATCAAAGTCGTGGAAAACGACAGCTCACCAATGTGTTGCCCCCGATGCAGTGCTATCAGGGGGCATGGCATGGACATTACCGGGCTTTTTTATTCCAAGAAAATATCTTTTTCGTAAGTGCTTATGCCTGAATGAATCAAAACAGCAGCACATAGAACAAAAAACGCCCCCAGAGGGGCGCGCAGGATCAAACAAAGGTGAACGTTTTTTCAATCCTTGAACTGAATACGTTCCAGCAGGCGTTTTACGGCCAGCAGTTGTTCCTCTTTGGCATCTACCAGAATCCGCCCGACAAGCCGCTCGACCTCTGCAATCGGGTTAGTGCTTTGCGGCAGGTTCAGATGCTCCGGCAGAATCTCTTCGCCACTGCTGACCAGCAGCGCAAAGTGAATGACGTTTTCCAGCTCACGTGTATTGCCAGGCCAGTTATGGGCCTGGAGGGCAAGCTGCGCCTCATCGCTGAGCAACTGCACCGGCAGGTTCAGGCGCTGGCTGTAGATACCCACAAAATATTCCGCCAAAGGCACGATGTTGCCGGGCTGTTCGCGCAGGGCCGGCAGGTCCAGGCGTCCTTCGCTCAGGTAGTGGTAAAGCCGCTCGTGAAACTTCCCGGCCTCCACAGCCTGCGCCAGATCGATACTGGTCGCGGCCACCAGACGCACATCCACCGGGCTTGGCTGATGAGCACCAACACGGGTGACTTCGTGATTTTCCAGAGCCGACAGCAGCTTGATCTGAATCGGCAGCGGCAAGTCACCGATCTCATCCAGATACAGGGTGCCGCCATTGGCCGATCCGAACCAGCCGGCACGGCTACTGCCCGATACGCTGTGGGCGCCAGCAGCATAGCCGAACAACTCTGCATCGGCGTAGGAAGGGCTGATGGCACCGCAGTTGACCGACACAAACAGCCCGGAGCGGTCACTGCCACGGTGAATATGCCGCGCCAGCAATTCCTTGCCGGTGCCGGATTCGCCGCGAATCAATACTGGCAGCGAGCGAGGCGCCAGTTGTTCCATTTCTTCGCGCAACTGACGAGAACGTGGATCGATGAAAACCAGCGCTTTGGCGCGGATACTAAGAGGACTTTTGTCCGCTTCGGGAAAAGTCAGCAGCGGCTGACCGAAAGCTTCAAGGCTCATGACAAACTCCCGCCTGAGCCCTTGCGAGGCTCAAGCGTTAAAAAACAGGCAGGCCGAATGACCTGACGAAAACATGATGGTGTCGGTACTCATGCCCGACGACGTGCGTGCTGTTCCAAACGGTTCTGCAAGCGGTACAGGTAAGCGAAACCCTGTTCCCAGCGTTGATGGCCCGACTTGACATTGATATGCCCCGCCTGACTCAGGAACCCGACATCGGCGCCCCAGTTGCGGGCCATTTCCATGGCGCGCTGGGAGCTGACGGCAGGGTCGTTGTCAGAGCTGACGATCTGCGTCGGGAACGGCAGGAGGTCTTTGGGGATCGGTGCAAAATTACGCAAGGCCGGAGGGCAGTTCGGGCGTTCGACATCGGCCGGAGCCACCAGCAGCGCACCATGCACCTGACGCAAGGATTCCAGCGGGGCCAGTTGTGCCCAATGCGCAACCGTGATGCAACCCAGGCTGTGAGCGATCAGGATCACCGGCGTGTCCTGCGAAGAAATCATTCGCTGCAACTCGCCAATCCAGTCTTCACGTCGCGGCTTGAGCCAGTCGTACTGCTCCACGCGCGCGCTGTTGGGCAGACTGGCCTGCCAGTGACTTTGCCAATGATCCTCAGGCGACCCTTGCCAGCCTGGCACGATCAGGTAACGGATCGACTCGTTATGCATGGGTTCGCCTCCTGCATGTGGGCACTCATGGAACGAGTATAGGGACGAAACATATATCCGATAAGGAATAAGTGGCTATTTATTAATACCCACAAGGAATATGAAGCGCAAAAAAAAGGGACCGCCCCCTGTCTCAAGGACGATCCCCCTAAAAATCGCTTTCACAAGAGAAGATAAACCCGAAGGGTTACAGCAAAGCTACAGAGAATGACGATGTGAGAGCGCAATGCTCATGTGCCTTATATGACCGCTATGCATTCAGTCAGGGAACACTTGCACAATTGTCATAAATGCTTTCATGCTCTGACATCGGTATCGGGCAAAGGAGTTGCCATCGGTACCTGTCGGCACTACCCCGACCTTGAGCAGCAACCTATGACAGGAAGGGTCGTTCATATGCCCGAGTCAAACAGCCTCACCACCTGGACCCGCGCCCTGCGCAAACAACTCGATGCCCTGAGCCTGGACAGCCTCGCGCTGTGCAAGACAGCCGGGCTCGATCCCCGGCTCATTGACGCTCCCAACGCCGAGTACTCACCCGTCGCAACCAACCGGCTCTGGCAACTGGCAGTACAGGCCAGCGGCGATTCGGCGCTGGGCTTGCGGGTTTCACGCTTCGTCAGCCCGACCACCTTTCATGCCCTGGGCTACACCCTGGTGGCCAGCGAGTCATTACGCGAGGTATTCGAGCGTATCGTGCGTTACCACTCGGTCGCCAATGATGCGCTGGTTCTAGACTTCAAACGGGTCGGTGAACATTATGAATTCCGCTTCAATGCACCGACGGACTCTGCGACCCCGGCCCATGAAGTGCTGGATGCCTTTGCCGCCATTTATGTACGCACTTGCCGCAACCGGCTGGGCCGCAGCTACGCGCCGCTGAGTGTCCACCTGCAGCGGCCCGCCCCCGTCAATCCACAATCCTGGCAGGACTTCTTCCGCGCGCCCCTACACTTCTCGGCAACAGAAAACCTGCTGGTATTTGCCTGCGCCGACTTCGACAGCCATCTGGACGACAACCCGTCGCAACTGAGCGAACCACCTCATAACGGCGAACAACTCCAGCCACTGATCTGGGAGCAGCGTGTACGCTCAGCCATCGAGAGCCTGCTCCCGGACGGCGAACCCTCGGCCGAAAGCATCGCCGAAGCCTTGCACCTGAGCCCACGCAGCCTGCAACGGCACCTGGCCGACGAAGGTTGTCGCTATGACCTGCTGCTCAAGCAATGCCGCCAGAACCTGGCCCTGCTACACATGAGCGACCCGCAGGTTTCCCTGAGCGAAGCCGCTTACTTGCTGGGTTTTGCCGATACCGACAGCCTGAACCGCGCCTTCAAACGCTGGACGGGGCAGACACCGGAGCAGTATAGAAATGAGTTGGGACGATAAGTGGCCTCGGTCAACTCAACACCCTGGCCCGCGAGAAATTAGCCGCCTTGCGCAATCCGACCACATCGAAGACTTCCACATGCTCATCGCCAAGACGCACGATCTTGCGTTGATGCAGATCTTCGAGCGCTTCCAGCAAGTCGGGGCGGGCCAGCGCCAGTGTGTCCGTGGCCAGGATATCGTCCAGTGTGACCAGGCGCCGTGCATGGCTCAAATGACCATATCCCTCGCATAGCAACAACAAGCGCCAGGCCACTCTGGCACGGGCAGGCAACTGCTTAACTTTCTCGGAGCCGGGCAAGGCCAGGCCCAGCTTATGACTGAGCAGTGCCTCGAAATAACGCCAGTGCTGTGGGTTCTTTTCCAGCCATTCAACAAGTGTTTCATGGGGAATCTGCAGGAAGATCGTCTGATCCACCGAGTAGGCGTCCAGCATGCGGGGCATGCCGTCGAACAGCGAAACCTCGCCAAACCAGTAAGGCGGCCTGACTTCCTTCAGTCGTGGCGACAAGCGCTGCTCATGAACAGCCCCCATACGCACAGAGCCTTCCAGCAGGACATAAAGCCCGCACGGAGGGTCGCCCTTTTCAAACAGCAGTTTGCCGGGTGTCTTGCGACGCTGCCGAGCGGCGGCAAGCAGGCTATCCTGCAAATCGGCAGGTAAATAGGAAAACCAGTAATCGGACAGTAATCGTGACCGCCATCCCGCTCCATTTGTCATGTTTGCTCCCTTTTTTCACCAGCGCCCGTATTGCAAAAGCGATACGGTAGCTCAACCCGATAATCGTCTCAGGCAGGAATAATAATGAAAAACCTTGTCGATCATCTCAGCCAATACGCGGCCTATCACCGTGATTCGCGCAATATCGTGACCCACTTCGTAGGAATCCCCCTGATTGTGCTGGCTGTGGCGGTATTGCTGTCACGGCCGGGCTGGGACGTGGGCGGGTTCTGGCTATCGCCTGCAGCGCTGGTTACGCTGGCATCGATCGTTTTCTATCTCAAGCTTGATAAGGCGCTGGGGCTGGTGATGACGGCCCTGCTCGGGCTTTGCATCTGGGCAGGCGCAAACCTGGCGCAGCAGACCACCATGGTCTGGCTGAGTGCAGGAGTCGGGCTGTTTGTGATCGGCTGGATCATCCAGTTCATCGGCCATTACTACGAAGGCCGCAAACCGGCATTCATCGACGATGTGACAGGCCTGATCATCGGCCCATTGTTCGTAGTCGCGGAGCTGGCGTTTCTGGCCGGGATGCGCAAGCCGTTGCAGCATGCCATCGAAGAGCGTGTCGGACCGGTGCGGCGCAACACACCAAAAGCAGCGGTGTAACGCTGTAGGAGCGAATTCATTCGCGAACAGTTCGCGAATGAATTCTCTCCTGCCGGGGTACTAGACGCCCGAAACCTTCTGCCAGACCTTTGGCTTGAAGAACAGCGTCTCACCACGCGCCAGACCTACCAGGCTGTCGTGATCCTTCACCACTTCAACCTCGATCAGATCGCTCTGGCCTTCGGCCTTGAGGGTTATCCGCGTAGTGGCGCCCAACGGACGAATGTCGCGGACTTCAGCAGCGTGGTGGTCTTCCAGCTCCTGACGTGACAGCGATACTTCGTGCGGACGGAACAGCACGTGACCGTCGCCCAGGCTCAGGCGGTTCGAGTCGCCGAGGAAGTGGTAGACGAAGTCGTTGGACGGTGCCTCGTAAACCTCGCCCGGCGAACCGATCTGCTCAATCACGCCCTTGTTCATCACCACGATGCGGTCCGCCACTTCCATGGCTTCTTCCTGGTCGTGGGTCACGAAGACCGACGTCAGGTTGATGTCTTCGTGCAGGCGCGCCAGCCAGCGACGCAGTTCTTTACGCACCTTGGCATCCAGCGCACCGAACGGCTCGTCCAGCAGCAACACCTTGGGCTCCACCGCCAAGGCACGCGCCAGGGCGATACGCTGACGCTGACCACCGGAAAGCTGCTCTGGGTAACGGTCGGCCAGCCAGTCCAGTTGCACCATGTTCAACAGCTCATGAACCTTGGCGGCGATCTGGGTTTCGTTCGGACGCTGATTCTTGGGCTTCATGCGCAGGCCAAAGGCAACGTTGTCGAACACGGTCATGTGCCGGAACAGCGCATAGTGCTGGAATACGAAACCGACATTGCGGTCACGGACATCGTGGCCGGAAACATCTTCACCGTGAAAAACGATGCTGCCTGCATCCGGGGTTTCCAGACCGGCAATAATGCGCAACAAGGTGGTCTTGCCGCAGCCTGACGGGCCGAGCAAGGCAACCAGTTCGCCACTCTGGATATCCAGATTGATGGTGTTCAGGGCCTTGAAGGCGTTGAAGTTCTTGCTGACGTTACGGACTTCGATCGACATGATTTATTCCTCCGCCGCGCTTTGGCGCAGACGGTTAATGCGGGATTCGCTCCACTGCTTGAGCAGCAGGATGAACAGCGCCAGGATCAGCAACAAGCTTGCCACGGCAAAGGCTGCGACGTGGTTGTACTCGTTGTAGAGGATTTCGACGTGCAGCGGCAGGGTGTTGGTTACGCCGCGGATGTGGCCGGACACCACCGACACCGCGCCAAACTCACCCATGGCCCGTGCGGTACAGAGCACCACGCCGTAGATCAGACCCCATTTGATATTGGGTACCGTAACGTGCCAGAACATCTGCCAGCCGTTGGCGCCCAGCAGACGTGCAGCTTCTTCTTCCTGCGTGCCCTGCTCCTGCATCAGCGGGATCAGTTCACGAGCCACGAAAGGCACCGTCACGAAAATGGTCGCCAGCACAATACCCGGCAAGGCAAAGACGATCTGGATGTCGTGGTCCTGCAGCCATGGCCCGAACAGGCCCTGAGCGCCGAACATCAACACATAGACCAGACCGGCAATGACCGGCGATACCGAAAACGGCAGGTCGATCAGGGTCACCAGAATGCTCTTGCCACGGAACGAGTACTTGCTCACGCACCACGCGGCGCTGACACCGAAGACCAGATTGAGCGGAACCGAGATCAGCACCGCGATCACCGTCAGCTTGAGGGCCGACAGCGCATCAGGCTCAAGAATCGCGGAGAAGAACGCACCCAGGCCGTTCTTCAACCCCTGAGACACCACGATGAACAGCGGCAAGCCCAGAAACAGAGCAAAGATCAGCCAGCCAAGACCGATCAGAATCCGGCGTGCGGTGGAATTACCACGGCGTGCAGCGTTGGCATCGGCGGCGGCAGAAACAGATGAATAAGACATGCGCGCCTCCTCAGGATGGGGTTTCGATGCGCCGCTGCAACAAGTTGATCAGCAGCAACAGAATGAAGGAAACCACCAGCATCATCACGCCGATAGCCGTCGCGCCGGTGTAGTCATACTGGTCGAGCTTGACCATGATCAACAGCGGCAGGATTTCGGTTTTCATCGGCATGTTACCGGCGATGAAAATCACCGAGCCGTATTCACCGACACCACGGGCAAAGGCCAGGGCAAACCCGGTCAGCCACGCGGGCAACAAGGCAGGCACCAGGATGTAGCGAAACACCTGCAACGGGCGAGCGCCCAGGCAGGCAGCCGCTTCTTCGACCTCACGCGGAATATCGGCCAGCACAGGCTGCACGGTACGTACCACAAACGGCATGGTCACGAATGTCAGCGCCAGAGTGATACCCAGCGGGGTGTAGGCAATCTTGAAACCCAGATCCGTGGCGAACTGCCCGACCAGACCATTGGGTGCGTAAAGCGCGGTCAGCGCGATACCGGCAACGGCGGTTGGGAGAGCGAACGGCAGATCGATCATCGCATCGATGATCTTGCGACCGGGGAAGGTATAACGCACCAGCACCCAGGCCAGCAGCGTACCAATGACGCCGTTGATCAAGGCTGCGTAGAACGCGGTACCGAAACTCAGCTTCAAGGCCGCTATCACACGCGGAGCGGTGATGATGTTCCAGAACTGATCCCAGGTGAGCTGCGCGGCATGAACAAACATGGCCGCCAGCGGTATAAGCACAATCAGACTGAGGTACACCAAGGTGTAGCCCAGCGTCAGCCCGAAGCCGGGTATGACGGGGGAGATACGACGCGACATAAAAGTCCTTGGTTCCGCTTGCACAAAGCCCGGAAACGAATCCGGGCTAATGAACGTGTCCTGGACGGCACTGCTTTTGGGGCAGTACCGCCTGGTTGCACAGATTACTGCGCTTGGTAGATCTGGTCGAACACACCGCCGTCATTGAAAAATTTCGGCTGCGCAGTTTTCCAGCCGCCAAAGTCTTTGTCGATAGTTACCAGCTCCAGTTTCGGGAATTGCTTCTCATACTTGGCGGCAACTTCCGGGTCACGCGGGCGGTAGAAGTTCTTGGCTGCGATTTCCTGGCCTGCCTTGCTGTACAGGTGCTTCAGGTATTCGGTAGCGATTTCGGTGTTGCCCTTCTTCTCGGCGTTCTTGTCGACGACCGCGACAGGCGGCTCGGCCAGGATCGACAGGGAAGGTACGACGATATCGAACTTGTCGTTGCCACCGTCTTCCTTCAGAGCCAGGAACGCTTCGTTTTCCCAGGCCAGCAACACGTCACCCTGACCGTTGTTGACGAAAGTAATGGTCGAACCGCGAGCGCCGGTATCCAGGATCGGCACGTGCTTGAACAGAGTCTGCACGTATTCCTTGGCCTTGGCTTCGCTGCCACCGGATTTCAGACCATAGGCCCAGGCTGCCAGGAAGTTCCAGCGCGCACCGCCGCTGGTTTTAGGGTTCGGAGTGATGACCGAGACGCCCGGCTTGATCAGGTCGCCCCAATCCTTGATGCCTTTAGGGTTGCCCTTGCGTACCAGGAACACGATGGTCGAGGTGTAAGGGGTGCTGGCATCCGGCAGGCGAGTCTGCCAGTTCTCTGGCAGGGTCTTGCCCAGCTTGGCGATTTCGTCGATGTCACCGGCCAGAGCCAGGGTCACGACGTCAGCGCGCAGACCGTCGATGACCGCACGACCTTGCTTGCCCGAACCGCCATGGGACTGCTTGACGGTGACGGTGTCGTCCGGATGAGCTTTTTTCCAGTAACTGGCGAATTCTGCGTTGTATTCCTGATACAGCTCGCGTGTCGGATCATAGGACACGTTGAGCAATTCATAATCCTTTGCAACAGCGGAACCTGCAAAAACAGCGCTGGCCAGAGCAGCCAAGGCAAAACGGCGAATTGACATAAGGTGGAGCTCCTGGAAATTCTAAGTGTTGGCTTTTTTGAATTCTTCTTGGCGCTTCAAAACCGCATTCGGAATGGAGCGCTGCTGTTCACGGGTGTATCAGGAGTCAAAGTGAAGCCCTCCGGTTAACCAGTCGGGTGCGGAATCAGCTCGGCTTGGCGCCGGAGTTCTGCAAACGAAACTTTTCCTTACGCTCGATCTGAACCACTTGGGCGTTATGCACAGTGATTTCGACGGCGCCAAAACGCAGGTCACGCAGCGCACTCTGAATTTCACGCAGAATTGCTGCTTCGTCCTGACCGTCAACACTACGTAGAGATGCGCTCATAATCGTATTCCTTGAAATTTGAGAGGCCTGCCTGTCGCGACTGGGGGCGATGGCTTGTGGCGTTGGGACAATATTAGATACGCAGAGTTATTCTTAAAAAGACTATTTAAGAATGCAGATATAACCAAAAGTCATTTGGCGTTACAGCCTACAGCCAGAGCGCGTTGCACGCCCCGGCAGGCCTGGATTCCACAGCCAGAAATCTTTCAGATCACAGGCTGTCGAAAGTCCGGCGCTCGTAACCAATCGATCTGTTCGGCAGGCATCGGCCGGGCAAACCAATAGCCCTGCCCAAGCTGACAGCCATTTTCCAGCAGGAAACCCGCCTGCTCGGCATGCTCGATCCCTTCGGCCAGTACCCGCATGCCCATGCTCTTGGCCAAAGCGATGATGATGCGCACAATCGCAATGTCGTCGTCATCGCCTGGGAGACCGGCGACAAAGCCCTGATCGATCTTCAGCTTCTGGACCGGCATGCGCTTGAGCCGCAGGAGCGACGAATAACCCGTGCCGAAATCATCGATGGCCAGGCTCAGCCCCAGATTGCGCAATCGATGCAGTTGTTCGATCGCCTGCTCGGGGTCGTCCATCACCGCGCTTTCAGTGACCTCCAGCTCCAGAAAGGCAGGGTCCAGCCCGGTATCGCGCAGCACCTGGGCCACTCGCAAGTCCAGATCACCATGGCTGAACAGCCGGCTGGAGATATTCACCGCAACAAATGACAGGTTCACGCCCTCCTCCAGCCAGACACGCATCTGCCTGCACGCCGTATTCAACACCCAGGCATCGATATCGGCGATCAGCCCGCTTTGCTCGGCAATCGGGATGAACTCTCCCGGCGAAACCATGCCACGCCTTGGATGCTCCCAACGCACAAGGGCTTCGACGCCCTTGATATGGCTGTTCTCCAGGTCATGGATCGGCTGGTAGAACACCCGCAGTTCCTTCTGCTCGATGGCCCGGTGCAACTCACTGGCCAGTTCGACCCGCTGCTGGGCATGCGCCGTGAGTTCTTCGGTATAAAGCGCATAGCCTTCACGCCCGTCGCTCTTGGCCTTGAACAAGGCAGAGTCTGCGTTGCGCAACAATTGCACAACCGTCAACGCATCACTGGGAAACAGGCTGATGCCAATACTGGCGGTGATGAACAACTCATGCTCGTCGAGCAGAAAAGGCTTCTTGAAGCTGTCGATGATCTGTTGCGCCAAGGCTGCCGCCTGCACGGCCTGCTGACAGTTTTTCACCAGCAGCGCGAACTCGTCGCCGCCAAGCCGCGCCAGGGTCAATTCGCTATCGAACAGACTCTTGAGGCGTTCAGCCACTGCCTGGAGCACCTGATCACCAACGCTGTGGCCCAGGCTGTCATTGATGTTCTTGAAATGGTCGAGGTCGATGAGCAGCAATGCGCAACCACGCTTGCTGGAGCGGGCATGGGCCAACGCCTGAGTGGCGCGGTCGCTGAACAGCAGGCGATTGGGCAATTGCGTAAGGCCATCGTAGTGAGCAAGCTGGGTCAGCTCCTGCTCGGAACGCTTGATGGCCGTGATGTCCGAGAACACCGCCACGAAATGCCTGATCTGGCCATCCTGATCCTTGATGCCACGGATACTCTGCCACTGAGGATAAATGTCGCCGCTTTTGCGCCGGTTCCAGATTTCTCCGCTCCATTGCCCGGCGCTGAGGATGGAACGATACATCTGCCGATAAAACTCGGGGCCGTGGCGACCCGACTTGAACTTGCTCGGGTTGAAGCCCAGTACTTCCTCGGCCTGATAACCGGTGATTTCCATGAAGGCGCGATTCACATGAACGATCAGCCCCTTTTCATCGGTCACCAATACCCCTTCGCGGGTGCTGTCGAACACCGCCGAAGCCAGCCGCAAACGCTCCTGATCTTCCTCCTGCTGACGACGCAACTGCGCATCGACGCCCATGAACCTGAGCAATCGTCCACGAACGATAAAAATCATGGCCGCACTGAGGACAACCCAGAGGTAACCCCCTGTCCGCTGCCAGAAGACCAATTGAGCCGGTTCTTCGATCAAATGGGGCAGGAGATAATCACACGCCACAAACCACAGAAGAGAGCACACCCCATACAAAATGGCTGTCCGCAGGGCTTCATAAGAAGAATTGGTCATAAGAATGCATAAAACCTTACAAAATGGCCGGATTATAAAGCAAGAAACATCCTGCGACTCTTATCTAAAAGAGCGACTGGTTTTCTGTGAAGGCTAAGTGATAATGCGCTCTGTTACTTTTTTCTTCACACGTGTCTCTACGAGGGCCAAACAGCCTATGTGGTACAACGGTTTGCTCGACCTTTCCGTCTGGCAGTTAATAGCAGTCACACTGGTAATGACCCATGTGACCATCGTCGGCGTTACGGTTTACCTACATCGCTACTCCGCCCATCGCTCCCTGGAACTTCATTCGGGGCTCAAGCACTTCTTCCGCTTCTGGCTGTGGCTGACCACTGCGCAGAACACCCGCGAGTGGACTGCCATCCACCGCAAACACCACGCAAAATGCGAAACCGTCGATGACCCCCACAGCCCGGTCGTCAAGGGGCTGTCCACTGTCCTGCGCAAGGGTGCGGAACTGTACCGTGCCGAAGCGCAGAATCAGGACACCTTGCGTATCTACGGCAAGAACTGCCCCGAAGACTGGATCGAGCGCAATCTGTATTCGCGCTACAAGATGCTGGGTATTGCCCTGATGGCCGTTATCGACCTGGCGCTGTTCGGTGTACTCGGCATCACCGTCTGGGCCGTGCAGATGATGTGGATTCCGTTCTGGGCCGCTGGCGTGGTCAATGGCCTGGGCCATGCCGTGGGCTATCGCAATTTCGAGTGCCGGGATGCGGCAACCAATCTGGTGCCGTGGGGCATCGTGATCGGTGGCGAAGAACTGCACAACAACCATCACACCTATCCCAACTCGGCCAAGCTGTCGGTCAAGCCATGGGAGTTCGACATGGGCTGGGCCTGGATCAAGCTGTTCAGTGCGTTGCGTCTGGCCAAGGTCCAGCGGGTCGCGCCGATTGCCCACCGGGTCGAAGGCAAGGGCCACATGGACATGGACACCGCCATGGCGATCCTCAACAACCGCTTCCAGATCATGGCCCAGTACCGCAAGCTGGTCATCGGCCCGCTGGTAGCACAGGAACTGGCCAAGGCCGATGCATCGGTTCGTCATCAGTTCCACCGCGCCAAACGCCTGCTTTCCCGGGAGACCAGCCTGCTGGAAGACAAGCATCACATACGCATCCAGGCCATGCTCGAACACAGCCATGCCCTGAAAGTCATCTACGAGAAGCGTCTGGCTCTGCAACAGATCTGGCTCAAGACCAGCAGCAACGGCCATGACATGCTCAGTGCCATCAAGGATTGGGTTCAGGAGGCCGAGGCCAGTGGTATCCAGTCCCTGCGCGACTTTGCAGACCAGCTGAAAACCTACTCCCTGCGCCCTGCCCAAGCCTGACGCCGTTGATCGGCGCGCCCCTCACGGGCGCGTCGATACCGGAACTTCCCCTCTCAAAATCAATCTCAATGGCTTTCCCATAATCCGTTTGGGTAGATGCTGCGGCCTTGGCCGCACGTCATTTGAGATGTAGCACCATGGAAAAGCAGACAGCCATCGCTCTACCCACCGCCACACAAATGGCCGAGATGCCAGCCGCAGCAGAAACCCTGCTGGCATTGATGCATGCCCAGGCAGAAGTCGCTCGCTTGAGCGAGCGCGAACAACTTTTCAGTTCACTGCTGGTGAGCGTCAACGCCGTACTTTGGGCGTTCGACTGGGAAACCCAGCGCATGATCTACGTCAGCCCCGCCTACGAGAACATCTTTGGACGTTCGGCAGGCCTGCTGCTGGCCGACTTCGCGGAATGGCGCGACAGCATCTATCCGGACGATCTGAACTACGCCGAGCGCAGCCTGAGCGACGTCATCGAAAAGGGCTCCATTGAAGACCGCGAGTACCGGATCATCCGTGCCGATGGCGAGATTCGCTGGCTGAGCGACAAATGCTTCGTCAGCCATCGGACAGACCCCAGCCAGCGCCTGATAGTGGTCGGTATCGCTGAAGACATCACCGAGAAAAAGCATCTTGAAGACGAACTGCAACGCCTGGCTACCACCGACGTGCTGACCCAGAGCAGCAACCGTCGCCACTTCTTCGAGTGCGCCCAACGCGAATTCGAGCTGGCCCGGCTGAATGGCACGCCAATGGCTTTCCTGCTTCTGGATGTCGATGACTTCAAGCTGGTGAACGACACGTACGGCCACCAGGAAGGCGACGTGGTGTTGCAGCGCATTGCCGAGAGCGGTCGCTCGGCGCTACGTCGTGGAGACCTGTTCGGGCGCATTGGCGGGGAAGAGTTCGCGGCAGTGTTTCCTGGCTGCGCCCCCGAAATGGCCATGCAGATTGCCGAACGCCTGCAACGCGAAATCCAGCGCCAAAACTTCCAATGCGGCAACAAGACGTTTGGCATCACCGCCAGCCAGGGCCTGACCAACCTCGGCCCGGACGACGCCAGCCTTGAAGTGCTCTATGCAAGGGCGGATGCGGCCATGTATCAGGCCAAGCGCCAGGGCAAGGACCAGATTGTTCTGGTGTGACGGCGTAGCTCACTTTGTGGGAGGAGGCCCCTCCCACGGATTGACACCCCAGCCAGCCGCTTTTTGAAATCAGCCTCTGAACGGGCTGACATCAGGGTTTGCCAGTCGGGCAGTCATTTGCGAAAAACACTCACCCCTTGGGCAAATCCTGAACCCCGACGCCCGGATCTTCCGCACTGGCAACACCTGGGTCCACAGACTCTGACGTGATATCCAGCAGATCCGTATCAGCTTCCTTTTCAGGCTCAGGCTCTGCCACTTCAACCGCAACCGGCGCCAGCAGGCTTGGATCGGTCACGCCAGTCAGCTTCTTGCGCAGACGCTGCAAGTCTCCCACGCTCAACTTCAGCAGCTTGGCAGACTTGGTCTTGACCAGCGTCGTCACTGTTTCGTGCTCCCCAAGACGGGCCATTTGCCCGGCAAGGTTCATGGCAAGCACTTCGCGCGTGTAGATGCCGGTGTTGTACTGATACACCGCGGCAATCAGCTCACGCAGCTCAAGGGGCAGACGCCAGCGGGTGCGCAAAGCTGAACCGTAAGCGGCGGAATACTGCTCAAGGGATTGCCTGATGACTTCTTCGTCCAGATGACCGCCTGCCAGCAACCACTCCTGCAGACAGCCCAACACCGCCAGATCCCCCAGCGATTGCAGCAAACCGGCGCAGAAACAGCGCTCGACATCCAGCTCCAGCATGCCGCCCAGAATACGAGCGTAGTCGGCCGTGCGCTGTGACATTGTCCAGAGCTGGTTGGCCTGGAGCAGCAGCGCATCGTTGGTCAACACCGCCATGCGTTTTTTCGCAAGACCGCTCACGATATTGGAAGCCTGCACCGCTCCCAGTACACCCATGGCCCCAGTCAGCGTCTGGACAGGCTTGCCAAGATGTTGCGCAGCGCTGTTGGCCGCTGCAATCAGAACTGCCGTGATGTGTGGATCGTTACGCAACTCCTGCTCAAGCAAGGCCGCATCGACGGTGCCCGAACCCTGACTGAGCTTGAGCGCCGTTGCGACATCTACAAACAGCGGCGCACCATCAGCAACATCACGCCGTTTTTCGAGAAACTTGGTCAGGGTCAGCCCTGGCGTCAGAGCGGGCATCTCACCGGGCACCGGCGCACGTCGCTCAAGCAACAGGCCCTCAAGGCGCTGGCGCAGCCCTTCGGTATTCAGGGGTTTGGTCAGGTAAGCCGTGGGCGCAAGCGGCAGGACTTCACGCACGCTGGCACTATCGTTACGGTTACTGAGCAGAATGAAAGGAATGGGAGGCTGGCGACGCAATGCGCGAATACCGCGCAACAGGCTCAAACCATCGATAACAGGCAACTCTCTGGCAGCCACCACCAGATCCGGCAGATGTTTCTTGATCCATTCAACAGCCTGCTTGCCGTCGCTGCACATCTCCAATTCGACGTCAGCCCGCACGCTCAGCACCAGATCACTGAGCGTTTCACGAACCCACGGATCAGACTCAGCAATCAATACGCGAGGTATCGCAGGCAAATCTACAGCTGTCATCAGAACTCTCCGACATCGATTCGCTCACCTTAGCCAAAGCCTTCGTCCGGATATATAGCTATAAGCGAGAAAACCGGTCATCGACACGAAAAAACCCTGCCGAGGCAGGGTTTTTTCTGTCTGTCTGGTCACAAATCATTCAATTTGTGACCACACTTTCTCATGCAATCTCTGCGAAACACTCTTCCAGAATCGCCAGACCTTTGCTCAACAGCGCTTCATCGGCAGTCAAAGGCACAAGAACGCGCAAGACGTTGCCATAAGTACCGCACGACAGCAGGATCAGGCCCTTTTCACGCGCCTTGGCCACAACCTGCGCCACCGCAGCAGCGTTTGGCTTGTGGGTATCGCCGTCTTCAAAAAGCTCTACAGCGATCATTGCACCCAAGGCACGCACTTCACCGATTACCGGGTATTTGGCCTGGATGGCTTTCAGACCGGAAACCAGACGCTCGCCCACTGCCTTGCAGCGTTCCAGCAGGTTTTCCTCTTCAAACACGTCCAGAACCGCCAATGCCGCAGCACAGGCGACCGGGCTACCGGCATAGGTGCCACCCAGACCGCCTGGAGCGATGGCGTCCATGTATTCGGCCTTGCCGCATACGCCCGCCAGCGGGAAGCCGCCTGCGATGGACTTGGCAAACGTGGTCAGGTCGGCAGCAACGCCCATCTGTTCCATGGCGAAGAACGTACCGGTACGGCCTGCACCTGTCTGGACTTCGTCAGCGATCAGCAGGATGCCGTGCTTGTCGCACAGCTCGCGCAGACGCAGCATGAACGCCTTCGGCGCCACGTAGAAACCACCTTCGCCCTGCACAGGCTCGATGATGATGGCAGCGATGTCTTTAGGCTCGGCATCGTTCTTGAAGATGCGCTCGATGCTGGCGATGGAGTCATCCACGCTCACGCCATGCAGTTCGCACGGGTAAAGGGCACGGAAGATACCGCCTGGCATCAGGCCCATGCCTGCCGAGTAAGGCACGACTTTACCGGTCAGGCCCAGGGTCATCATGGTACGACCATGGTAAGCGCCCGTGAACGCAATCACGCCAGCACGACCAGTGGCTGCACGAGCGACCTTGACGGCGTTTTCCACAGCTTCGGAACCGGTAGTCACCAGCAGGGTTTTCTTGGCGAAGTCACCAGGAACCTTGGCGTTGATTTTTTCGCACAGCTCCACATAGGGCTCATAAGCCAGTACCTGGAAGCAGGTGTGAGTCAGCTTGGTCAGTTGCTCTTGCACGGCCGCGATGACTTTCGGGTGCAGGTGACCGGTATTAAGTACCGCGATGCCGCCGGCGAAGTCGATGAACTCACGGCCCTCAACGTCAGTCACGGTGGCATTCTTGGCCGAAGCGGCAAAGATCGGGTGGATCTGACCAACGCCACGTGGCACAGCGTTCTGGCGGCGTTGCATCAAGGATTCGTTTGTATTGCTCATGTATTCCTCATTCGCCGCTCATCGGTCGGCGTAGTTCAAGGATTAAGCAGCCGGGGTGAGTTGCAGCAGCATACGATGATCGACTGCTGCAACGCCCGACTACCGGTCAAGCCTGCGGCGTCAAACGCTCAGGCACAGGTATTTGATTTCCAGATAGTCTTCGATGCCGTACTTGGAGCCTTCGCGGCCCAGCCCCGAGGACTTGATGCCACCGAACGGCGCCAGCTCGTTGGAGATCAGGCCGGTGTTGATACCCACCATGCCGTACTCCAGCGCTTCGGCAACACGGAACACGCGGCTCATGTTCTGAGCATAGAAGTAAGAAGCCAGACCGAACTCGGTATCGTTGGCCAGCGCGATCACTTCGGCCTCGTCCTTGAAGCGAAACAGCGGTGCCAGCGGGCCGAAGGTTTCTTCCTTCGCCACCGCGGCATCCTTGGGCACGTTGACCAGAATGGTCGGCTCGAAGAAAGTGCCTTCCAGGCTATTGCCGCCCGACAGCACTTTTGCACCTTTGCTCACCGCATCGGCAATGTGTTCCTTGACCTTGGCCACGGCTTTTTCGTCGATCAGCGGGCCAGTGGTGATGCCCTCTTCCAGGCCGTTACCGATCTTGAGCTTGGCAACTGCGGCCTGAAGTTTCTCGGCAAACGCATCGTAAACCGCGTCCTGCACATAGATACGGTTGGCGCAAACGCAGGTCTGGCCGTTGTTGCGGTACTTGGAGATGATTGCGCCGTCGACCGCCTTGTCCAGGTCAGCATCGTCGAACACGATGAAAGGCGCGTTACCGCCCAGTTCAAGCGACACTTTCTTGATGTCTTGCGCGCACTCAGCCATCAACTGGCGACCAATTTCGGTCGAGCCGGTAAAGGAAAGCTTGCGCACGATCGGGTTGCCGGTCAGCTCGCTGCCGATATCGCCAGCACTGCCCGTCACCACGCTGAATACGCCAGCCGGAATACCTGCACGTTCGGCCAGCTCAGCCAGCGCCAGGGCAGAGTACGGAGTCTGCGAAGCAGGCTTGAGCACCATGGTGCAACCGGCGGCCAGAGCCGGACCGGCCTTGCGGGTGATCATCGCCGCCGGGAAGTTCCACGGCGTAATGGCGGCTGTCACACCAATCGGCTGCTTGAGCACGATCAGGCGCTTGTCCGGCTGGTGGCCCGGAATCACATCGCCATAAACACGCTTGGCTTCTTCGGCAAACCATTCTATGAAGGAGGCAGCATAAGCGATCTCGCCCTTGGCCTCGGCCAGCGGCTTGCCTTGCTCCAGCGTCATCAGGCGGCCCAGATCATCCTGGTTTTCGATCATCAGCTCGAACCAGCGACGCAGCTTGTTGCCACGCTCCTTGGCGGTCAGGGCACGCCAGGCCGGCAACGCCTTGTCGGCAGCTTCGATGGCACGGCGGGTTTCGGCAGCGCCCATCTTTGGCACAGTACCGAGGATTTCATTGGTCGCCGGGTTATTGACCTTGATCGTCTGACCACCGTCCGCATCCAGCCACTGGCCGTTGATATAGGCTTGCTGGCGGAACAGTTTGGAATCTTTGAGCTGCATGTCGGCCTCCTAAACAGCACCGCACGAGGGCGGAGCGAACTATTGAATATCGATGCACCCCATTTGGAAGCCATCGCCAGGAAAACATTCCATCGGCCTCAGCGACGCATGTCGCGGAAAAACGGGAGGACCGAACAAGAGCGTTTGAAATCTCAAACGAATCCTAGGGACTGCTGGGGTAAAGGACAATAGGCTGTTCAAAAAAAAGAACGGGGGACGACCGGAAATACGAACGTTCCGGTCTACTCAAAGCTTTTGAGTACCGTCAGCAGGCTTTTGAGGTTGTCAGGTGCTCCCGACTGGCCAACGGCTTCGGTCGCCTTGGCAGCAGAAGCAGTATCTACGTTATAGATCTGCATGACTCCCTGATTGGTAGCAGCCTGAGGCAACGTATTCTGTTGCTGTTGCGCGGCCACCTCGTTCTGAAACAGAATCGCCGTTGCCTGGGCCATCGATTGATACAGAGTGCTCATGGCCATGGGCGGGGACTCCCCCAGTACCTTGACGTTGGACTGGGTGACAGCATCGGTAATCTGGGGACTGACGATTGAGCAGGGCATGGACATCTTCTCCTGAGGAACCGCTACCGTTACGCCACAGCAGCATAGTTGTGAAACCGGATAATTTCCCGCCCGAAGCTAAAGCCAGCATGGACGCCCGCCCATCAGATGAGTATCATGGCGCCCGCGTTGCACTCGTAGCTCAGCTGGATAGAGTACTGCCCTCCGAAGGCAGGGGTCGTGGGTTCGAATCCCGCCGAGTGCGCCATCTTCCTTCCCTTGGTTCCAAGGGTTGTCGCTTCAGCCGAAAAACTCTCTTGCACCCAACCCAAACCGCCAAGGTTGACGGCAAGTTGTCCTGCATGTCATTTAATGACCCAGCGCATACCCCACCTTGAAACGGGTGGGGTATGAAGTCACTCAAGAAAACATGACAGCCTTCAGGCCTGCTTGGCAGCGCTCACCCCAGTGAAGTTTTGAGCATACCGGACAGCAGTACGACGCTTGTGGAAAATATAGAGCGCCGTGAGGATCCAGAAAGAAATCATGGTTTCCAAAAAGCTGAACACCTGATTATTCGCCGGAATGTACAAGAACATGATGGCAAATAGCGGGAGTAGCATTTTCGCAAAAAAGTCGTCATTGATGACAACCGAAAGATAAACGTTTGCGAAATACCAGCCCAGAACAAGCATGACAATCGAGACACCGAAGAAGCTGACGTCATTTGCTATATAGCTATAAAACGAATGCCAGTAGACATTTTCGTCCCAACGCGCGGTTATCTTGCGCTGGAATGTTTTATCCCTTACATCGATGCCCAGATGCTCAGCGAAGACTCTTTGCAGGAAGACGGAATGCCCGATTCCATATGAGCTATCGAATTTTTCCCCAAGGGAGATCGATACGCCCTGATAGCCCTGAACCAGATAGACTGTCAGCTTCTCATAAAAGTCGGTAAGTTTAGACTTCTCAGGAACAACGGCAACTGCAACCTGAGCAGGCACGTCTGCAATCTTGGCAATCTCTGGCAAGGCGGCGTTGTTGGCCTTCACAGACAACTCCGGAGCACTCGCTTTTTCTGGCAAAGCAGCACTATGACTCTTCGCTGCCGCGCCCTTGTGATCAACAGTCGCCGGCAAGGCAACAACATTGGTCTTCGCAGGAAAAACCGCAATATCAACGTTCTTTGGCAAGGCTGGAGCAGTGTCTTTTGCAGGGGCGTCTGCAACCTTGGGTTTTTCTGCCGGTTCCAGATCGCTTTTGAATACACTTCCCGTTTCGTTCAAATAACTGAACGAAACAGGTTTCTGGTCTTCAAAAAGAACCTTGTATGGCGACACGCCGGATTTGACACTATAAAACTGCCAGAACGAGAACAGGAATATAAAGCCCAGGAAAAACAGAAAAGTCTTGCGCCTTCCAAGCTCGACAAAAAAACCAGCAGATTTATTTGAAACCACAACGCCAAAAAGGCAAACCGACACGACAAAAAGATAGTAGAAATTTATCGCGCTCAAACTGGCAATGATACCCGTACACAACGGAATCATGACCACCGTGAAGCCCACCAGCTTGCGTGCCGTACTCAATCGGTCCCAAAAAAACACAAGGCCTGGTAGCAATATGTATTTAAAGACTCCGAAAAACAGGAGCAACCCTGTTACATATGGATTCCCCGAAAAGCCCTCTCTTGAAGCAGAGGAAGCATAAAAGCTGCGCACCTCTGCAGGCGCCAACAATCCCTTCAGTAACTCCGAGAAAAAGCCGGTAGGGAGATACGACCTGGACAGAGTCGTATTGCGGTGGAGGATGACCATTGCAATAAAAGCAAAAAGGATCACCACCCAGTAATATCTCAAGAACAGATTATCGCCATTCGATTCCACAGCCTTGAGCGGCTGCTTGGTCGAGAAGCGACAAGACAGGAGATACCCGGCTATGAAAAACGCATGGTACAGAGAAATAACAAAGAGGAATTCTTTTTTGTTCTCGACAGGCCAAAGCACCGGGCCGAAAAAAAACAGCCACAGCGTGAAAAGCAGGTAGCTTTCAACAAGTAAAAGCGGTATGTAGAATTTAGCAGTTTTCATCCAGCCCACCGAAGAAGGTTAAACTTTTTCCAATATCCAGAAACTCGAAGCTCACCCACTGCTCACTCATGGCTTGCCGTGCCCTGCATGAAAATCAGATGCCCTTTTACTGACCATTTCATAATGGGACTTGTAGCTCGACACATCCGGGATCGATTCAGAATAACGCTTCCAGGTGGGCACAAGCCTTGTCATCAACCGGAACAGGTAAACGTAGTAGTTCAGATTAAGCAACTTTTTCAAAATCCCGTCATCGCGTTTGTAGCAATACAGCCGATTCTTCAAAAGAAAACGCCCGAACCAGCTTTTCTCCAGAGACAGCATATAATTAAAAATATTCAGCTTGTCCTTGTCAAAGTCCGACCCCCTGACAAGATAGGTCGATCCAGACGTGCGCCGATAATAAACATACACTTTACTTGACTGATGAAAGCTGACATCACCATAAAGCTCGGCAGTTTTCACCAGCATCGGAAAGTCTTCAGTGACGCTATAGCTATTAATGAACGTTGAAAGCTCATCATTCAGGAAAAACTTTTTATTGCAGAAAAGATTCGGCGTATTGATGCTGCTGATGTTTTTCAATCGCGCCATGAACGGCTTGTCTTTATAGATGACATCAGAAGCCAGGATATGCAAAATAGTCGAGGGCGACTTGATGATTTCACCATCGATCAACAGCAAGGGCAGACCAGAAAAATAGTCATTCGCTCCTAACTGCTCGGCCTCTTCAAAAATATTCACGCACGAATAGACATCATCACCGGCGGTGATTTTAAATAACTCACCCTCAACATGAGTCCAGATGCGGGTATAGTTGAAGCAGGTGCCATTGTTTACAGTGTAGTCCAGAATCTTGACATCATGAAACAAGCCGCCATGAACAGACAGCCAGCGGTTTACCAGCTCAATGGTATTGTCCCGGGAACAGTCATCCGCGATCACCAGGCAAAAATCGTAGTCGGCACCGAAGCTTTCTATCAAGAATCTTATGCTTTCGAGGTGCTCGACAATATAAAGCTCGTGATTATAGGTCAAAACACCAAACGTAAATTTTTTCTTAACCACGAGAAACACCTTCACTCAATTTCTTTGCCAAGACTCTGTACAAGAAGATAAAAGCCTTAAAACCAACCATCTTGAAGCCGAGTACAAAAAAATCGACTTTCCATTTCAAGCTGTACTTTCCATCAGACAAAGACTCACTGGCCACACCCCTTTTATTGATGTCGATCGGCAAGTCATACTTCTTCAGTACCGGTGTAATAACGCTAGGCACCCACTTCCCTCGGCGGATGGCGCCGCCAAGCGTGTAGTTGTAGACAAACGTATCTTCCTTGCCTGTCTGGGCACAGTAAAAGATGTCGCCGCCGCCATAAGTTCGCGCACTACCGAAAAATTCCCATGCCCAGGGCGAATCAACTTCACCGGTGAACTCAACCAGCTTACGGGTTCTCCAGAGGGCGGGCGCAGAGTTCAAGCGGTAGTCATCTCGCGCTCCGACCACTTCAAAGCCGTCAAGGTCGCCCTCAACCCTGTTGACGCCAGGAATGTTGCTGAAATAAAAAACAGCGATTTCGGAGCGTTCTTTCATCGCCCGGATACAGTCAGCTATTTTCAACTGATTGACGGGTGATTCCAGAATGAAATCATCAAACAGGGTGATAACGAATTCCGTTTCAACCAAGGCCAGGGCCTTGCGTAACCGCCAGCCCCAAGGTCGCTTGGCTTCATCAGCCGACAGCTTCAATGTACGAACCTGAAACCCGTCAAACTCGAAACTTTTACGCTCCGTATTCAATATGACCCGACAGTCACAGTCAGGCCACATCTCCTTGAGTGAATAGAAAAAAGGGAGCCACACATCTTCATAACTGTCGCAGGAGTTAACAATGATTGTGCAATCCTTCCCACTCACCCTGCCAACGTTATCACTCATGACCCACTCCAACGTAAACCGCCGGGGAGAGCCTGAAATATCCATGCATTTCTGACTGCTGCCCCTGATTCTCAAAGCAGCAAATCTATCCATGTGGATAGTTTCCGCTCAATTCTGTTTTTCAGCTATGAGGCGCATCTTGCAGCGGACGCACCTGCGCCCTGCTCCAGAGCAGGGCGCATGAATGTTTCTGGCATCGACGGTATGCATAGCGAGGTCCTGGGCCAAGAAAGCCCAGGATCTCCAAAGACCTGTTCATTTAAAAACTAACGAACAGCACAACACACGGACTCATAAGAGCCATACCTTACCACCGTTCCACCTTCAACCTCGATAACAGTATCACAGGTCTCCAGAGTGTTAAGCCGGTGTGCAATGACGATCAGCGTGGTGCCATCACCCAGATCATCGACGGCGCGCATGACTTCCTGTTCGGTTTTACTATCCAGCGCACTGGTCGCCTCATCCAGAATGATAACGCTTGCCTCTTTATAGAAAGCACGGGCTATCGCGATGCGTTGGCGCTGTCCGCCGGAAAGAAAAACACCTCGCTCTCCTACCGGCGTGTCATAGCCGGCAGACCACGATTCGATGACATCGGAAATTTGCGCCTTGGCTGCGGCTCGCCGCACACGATCGAAATCGATGTTTTCGTAAGACACCCCAAAAGCGATGTTTTCAGCCACTGAGGCGTCGGACAGGAATATCTGCTGCGGCACATGGGCAATGTTTCTTTGCCAGTTGCGGCTGTTGCCCGTATTCACTTCAACACCATCAACCGAAAATGCGCCTTCCGTTGGAGTCAGCAAGCCCATCAACGTGTCGATCAGCGTACTTTTTCCGCTCCCCGTGGCTCCCATCAGGCCAACTCGCGAACCCTTGGGAATGCTCAGGCTTATATCTTTCAACACCCATGGAGCATCCTTGCCGTAGCGATACGACACATGATCCAGCGACAGGCAGTCATTAAAATCCAGAGGGGTCGGCGTCGACTCGACTTCGACCTCGTCGCGCTTCTCTGGCAGAAGGTCCAGGACATCTCGTAACGAGTCTTGCGCGCCACTGATACAGGCCCAGGCCGCATAGGATTGCTGCAACACCGGAAGCAGGCGTTGTGCCGCAAGCGCCAACGCGCCCAGCATCGGGATCGATGCAAGCAGCCCACCGGGTTGCTGCGCAAGCCAGTACGCAAAAACCGCAATCATCAACATACCGAACGATTCGATAGCGAAGCGTGGCGAGTTGGCGATGATCTGGATATTGGCTCTGGCACGACGCAACGTGTAATCGGTGCGATCAAAGTCCTTGCGATAGGTCTGCTGAGACGAGTCAATAATAACGTCTCGAATACCTTCAAGACTTTCACTCATCAACTTCAGTTCTTTATCGGAAGTGACACTCACCACCAGGCTGTCTTTTTTCAGTTGCTTTCTTGTCACCAGCACAACCGCCAGGTAGACGCCACCAAAACTCGCAAAGGCGAGAAAGGCAACGATGGGCTGGATGACCAGCACAATGACAAGAATTGCCAACATCATGAAAGCCGAGCTGACAATGGTCAGCGACGGAAATAGAAACTCCCGCACCACCGTGTCGACCTTGTTGAAAATAGCCGTTATGACTTCGCTGCTATTCCTGGAGATGTGCTTGCTGTAAGGCTGATGAATGACTGTCTTGTATATATCGCTTGCCAGATCACTCCCCACTGCCGAACTCAATCTGTTCTGCGCCCACATCAAGACAAAACGACTGACACCGGAAAATATGGCGGCCACTGCAAAAATGACGGTCAACGGCAACAAGAGCCCGTTGGCAGAGTCAATATTCATCGCAGCAAAAACATCACCAACGAGCGGCTGACTCAGAAGTTTCTCGGGGTTGATCAAAACCGCCAGGAACGGAACGATTGCCCCGATACTGACGATTTCTGCAAGCGATGCGACCACCATGAGCCCGAGGATCACAAAGAACTGCAGCTTTCTTTTGAGTGTAAAACACTTCCAAAGACGGCCTAACAACTGAATCATTGAGTCACTCTTCGCCAGAAAAATTATTAACAGCTGCGATGACCGCCTCGACTTCAGACGAGGTCATTTCAGGACTCATGGGTAAACTCAGAACCTGCTGATGGATCGTCTCGGTCAACGGGTAGCTTTTCCCGTTCAGCTCTTTATATGCCTGCTGCTGATGAACCGGAATAGGGTAGTGGATGATGGTTTGAATGCCCTGATCAGCCAGATGCTGCTGCAATGCATCACGCTGCTGGCATCGAACAACGAACAGATGCCAGACATGGCTCTGCAGCGACAGAGGGCAAACGCCAGCAGAAAGCGGCAGCTCTACGGCGGGGTTGCTGATGCCCTCCATGTACATTTTGGCGATTTCCCTGCGGCGCGCAGTCTGGTCATCCAGATACTTGAGCTTGACGCTAAGCATGGCGGCCTGAATCTCATCCAGGCGGCTGTTCACGCCCTGATAAAGGTTCTTGTATTTTTCATGGGAACCATAGTTGCGCAGTGCGCGCAGGACTTTCGCCAACTCGTCATCGTCGGTAGTTACCGCGCCGGCATCGCCCAGAGCACCAAGGTTTTTCCCTGGATAGAAGCTGAAGCCCGAGGCATTTCCCCAACTGCCTGCCCTTCGGCCATTGAAGCTCGCACCATGAGCCTGGGCAGAGTCTTCAAGAACCAGCAGTCCCTTTTCCTCAGCCAGCGCCATCAACGCCGTCATGTCGGATAATTGCCCATACAAGTGGACAGGCATGATGACGCGGGTTCTGGAGGTCACCGCAGCCCGGGCCTTGGCAGGGCACAAGTTATAGGTGGCAGCATCAGGCTCGACCAGCACCGGCACCAACCGGTTTTCGGTGATAGCCAGAACACTGGCGATGTAGGTGTTGGCAGGCACGATGACTTCATCGCCATCCTTGAGTTTCCCCAACTCTTTCCAGGCACGCAGCGTCAGGTTCAGCGCATCAAGACCATTCGCAACGCCGATGCAGTGCCGACTGCCGCTATAGGCTGCAAAACTTTCTTCAAAGTTTGAAAGTTCATTACCGCCGATGTACCAGCCCGAATCGATGACGCGGGTGCATGACGCTATCAACTCGTCGCGCATCGTCGAGTTGATTTTCTTTAAATCCAGAAAACTGATCATTTGTCCAGGTACCTGATAATTCTTGCCGGGTTGCCAACTACAACAGCGCTGTCGGGCACGTCTTTAGTGACCACAGAACCTGCCCCTACCATTGCATTGCTACCGATGGTGATCCCCGGCAGTAATGTTGCATTGGCACCAATACTTGCTCCGGCCTTGACCGTTATCCCCTGAAAAGCATCAGGGTATACTTTTGACCTGGGCATCGGATCGTTGGTAAAAGTTGCATTTGGGCCAATGAACACGTTGTCTTCTATCCGCGTGCCGCTCCACAGGAAAACACCCGACTTGACGGTAACATTGTCCCCTACGATGACATCGCCTTCGATCAGCGTATGGGCACAGATATTACAGTTACGACCGATAACCGCTCCCTGCAGAACAACGGAGTATTGCCAGATACGTGTCGAACTACCAATGTCTGAACTTTTAACATCGGCCAGAGCGTGAATCTCAGACATTATTTATCTCCGCGAGAAAGCGATCATAATTCCTGATGTAATCCGACTCGTCATAATGTTCGCTGGCCAGTACGAGCAATATGCAGTCATCACTAAAGTCATGCATTTCGCGCCAGACCATACTTTCGATCAAGAGCCCTCTGGTAGAACTGTCCATCCAGGTTTCTTCACGAACTTCGCCATTATCCAGCACCATGCGGCACTTTCCGGCCACACAGATGGCAACCTGCTTCAAGTTACGGTGAGCATGATAACCGCGACTGACACCCTCGCCGGTTCGATAAATGTAATAAACGCGCTTAATATCAAAAGGTATTGCTTTTTCCATACCGATTTCAAGAGCGACCAACCCTCCTCGTTCATCGCCCAGACTGGGAAAGTCAATCCATTTCATCATGCTCACTTAACATGCTCCGCTATATTTTCTGGTTGGCGCCGTATAAAAATTCATCGAGATCGGCCATCGATACGAAACCGTATGGCTCAGCCGTCACCATGCGTTCTGTACCAGAGGTGCATAATGCTTTTTTGCCATCCCTGCCCCTGCATACAACACGTCTCGGAGATTGTACACCGAGGCTGCGCGGGTACGCCCGAAACTAAAACACCGATAATACGCAGGGCAGGCCGCCAGTTATACCTTTGTTAGCCATGATTGATAAAAACGACCGTATGTCCGAAGCTATAGCGCAGACATGTTTTGCATCATGGCCCTGAAATACGGAGCCCGGAGTGCATGAAGGACCACGCTGGCTCAAGGATTTCTGGAACGCTCATGGCATTCCTGTCCACCCCGACCATGGATGGATAAAACGCAATGAAGGTGAAAAAGCGATCAGCCAGATCGCAACGCATACGTGAGCAGCAGCGGGTCAACCTGCAACGCTATTGGCTGAATTTCTATCGCACCCGATATTGGGCCAAGGTCATGGGCGCTGGTTCGATGATGGTGTTGATGGCGGGAGTGTCGCTGTTCACAAAAAGCATGATGCCCATCTATCTGATGGCACCCATTGTGGTGGTCGGTCTGCTGATGCTTACCTGGTTCTGGCGCAAACGAATCGGGCTGGTTGCCGATGAACAGAACCAGCCCGAATGAAGCACGGGTCACCTCAAAACTTGAACCGCCCCACACTCGCCTGAAGGCTGCCGCCCAGCCTTGCCAGTTCGGTGCTGGACATCGCGGTTTCGCCGCTGGCGACGAAAGTCTGCTCCGAGATCACCCGCACGTTTACCACTCGACGATTGATTTCGTCGGCGACGATGCTCTGTTGTTCGGCGGCTGCGGCGATCTGGGTGTTCATCTGCTCGACGGTGGAAACAGAGCGGCTGATGCTCATCAATGAGGTGCCCGCACGGCGGGTCAGTTCCACACTGCTTTTGGTCAGGGACAGGCTGTTATCGAGAATCGTCGCCACTTTCTGAGTGCCGTTCTGCAGGCTGCTGACCAGCCCTTCGATTTCTTCTGTAGAGGCTTGAGTGCGCTGAGCCAGGCTGCGGACTTCGTCAGCAACCACGGCAAAACCACGACCGGCTTCGCCTGCACGAGCTGCTTCGATAGCGGCGTTGAGGGCAAGAAGATTGGTCTGTTGGGCGACCGACTTGATCACATCCAGCACCGTGCCGATCTTGTCGCTTTCGCGGCTCAGGTCGTTCATTGCGTCGGTCGAGTGATGGACTTCTTCTGCCAGGCGCCCGATCTGGTCAATCGCCTGAAGCACGACCTCATCGCTTTTACGGGCCTCGTCATGGGCTGCGATGGCTGCGTTGGAAGCATCCTCGGCATTACGGGCCACTTCCTGAACAGTGGCGGCCATTTCGTTCATGGCAACCGCGACCTGATCCGTCTCGCTCTTCTGGCTGGTAACCCCGGCAGTGGTTTGCTCGGTGACCGCCGAGAGCTGCTCCGAAGCGCTGGCCAATTGCACGACGCCATCGCGAATGCCACCAATCAACTCACGCAGGTTGACTGTCATGCGCTGCATGCTGGCTTGCAGAAGGCCAAGTTCATCCTTGCGATTGGCCGTGATATCGACGCTCAGGTCACCGGCTGCCACCCTTTCGGCAGCGAGCAGGGTTTCCTTCAGTGGGCCAACGATCAGACGGGTGATGAGCCAGGCTGCCAACGCACCGAGAATGAGCGCAAAAATCGCGGCAGCAACCAGAAGATTCTTGGCCTGATCGACATCGTTATCGCGTTTGGTGGTCTGGCTGATATGCAGTTGCCTGCTGTCCTCGAACAGGTTGGCAACCTCTGTATTCAAGCCATCCTGCGCCTTTCTGGCTTTCGCCTCATCGTGGGCCTGTGTGGCCTGAACAAAATCCTGGAAGTGAACGCGATAGCGTCTGCTCGACTCCACGCCTTGGCTGAGCAGTTTCAGATCCGAAGGGCTGTGAAACATCCCGCGGATATCTTGATAATGAGCTTCCAGGCTTTCATTCGTGCTGAGTACTGCTGCGGCGCGGTCCGCACTGGCTTCAATCGTGTAACTCAAACGCCCAATACGCATGTCACGCACAATCTCATTGAGCTCTGCGATGGCCGTCAGCTTTTGGCCTCGTTCACGCAGGATATTGATCTCCACCCAACTGAAAGCCGCAATCAGAGTCGTCAGCAACAAGACGCTTACAAAGCCCAGAGTCAGTTTCGATCTGACGCTGATATTGCCCAGTACAAGTGCGAGCCAATTGAACATTTCAGAGCACTCCGAGAACGTTTAAGTGCTGATGAGTGTCCCTAGGGCAATCACAGTTCCCTGTAAACGCTGGAGTTGATTCTGTTTGTGTCCGGTAAAACCCGTACAGGCAGGCGCCCCCCTTCACCCTACCTGTGAAATGTCTTCCCCAATGCCTCAAGACGCACTGCCAAAGGAGGCAGGCGTTGGCTGCTTTGCGACAGTACGTCGATGTTGGCGGCGGTATCTTCGGCGATGCTTTGCACCGAGCGCAGTTGGTCGGCGATTTCGCGACTGGCGGTGGATTGCTCATCGGTGGTGGTAGCAATCAAACCGTTCAGTTGGGTGATATGACCAATGCCGTCGCCCACGGCACGCAATGATTCGGATGCCCGCTGGCTGTTCTCGACGCAGCGCTCGACACCTTCAAGGCTGTCCTGCATGGCCGTGGCGGCTTCGCGGCTGCCTTGTTGCAGGCCATGAATGATGCCCTGAATTTCCTTGGTCGACGACGCCGTGCGCTGGGCCAGGTTGCGGACCTCATCGGC
This sequence comes from Pseudomonas serbiensis, assembly GCF_030580745.1. Taxonomy (NCBI): domain Bacteria; kingdom Pseudomonadati; phylum Pseudomonadota; class Gammaproteobacteria; order Pseudomonadales; family Pseudomonadaceae; genus Pseudomonas; species Pseudomonas serbiensis. The sequence continues at coordinate 7,051 of NZ_JAUQOO010000006.1, read as the reverse complement.
CACGACGGCAAAACCGCGACCCTGCTCGCCAGCGCGTGCGGCTTCGATGGCGGCATTGAGTGCCAGCAGGTTGGTCTGCTCAGCAATGCTACCGATCACGTCCAACACTTTGCCGACCTGCTCCGACTGCTCGGCAAGGGCCTGCACGGTTTCGTCGGTGGTATTGATACGCTCAGCCAGTCGGGTGATTTCGCTTTGTGCCCGGTCAACGCTTTCACGTCCGTGCGCAACCTGTTCGCGGGCATCGCCAGCCCGTTGCACCGCCTGTGCGACATGCCCTGAAATATCGTTCATGGCATCGCCCATGCGCTGCATCGCATCGGTCATGCGGGCAATTTCACTCAGTTGATGCTGAGCACCGGTTTCCAGCGTGCCGCTGGCCCTGGCCAGATCATGACCCAGCTCGCCCAGGCCGCGTGTGTCGCGCACCACGCCATCCACAAGCCCGGTGATCTGTGACAGGAAACTCTCGAAGCGCTGGGTAAGGGAAACATGCTTGCCTGCCCGTTCGTCAGCCTTTGTTTCAGTCGTGAGCTGCGAGGCAGTGGCGAGCATCTTGTCGAGCATGTCCTGATTCTCGACAGCCTCGGCCTGATTCTGGACGGCGAGGTACATCAGGATTACCGTTTCAACCACCACGTAGACCGCATGCACCATGACCATGCCCCAGCCACCGGCATGGTGCATGACATACACCGGGAACCCCGAATGCTGCAAAGCGTGGAATACCACGTGATGAACGGCGATGACTGCGGCCGCAACCAGGATAGGCAGCCAGTCGCGGTAGAAGGTCAGCACGGCCAGGAAGACAAAGATACCGAAGTGGATTTCCACCACCCCTTGAGCCTGATTGATATGCAGTGCGGCCATGACCATCAGGCCGACGCCAAAACAGCAGCGCATCAATCGGGTCCCGCCAATGGCGCGATACAGTGCCGTCAGCACCAAGGCAGTGCCACCGCCCACCACCATTGCCTGGGTAAAGGTGTCGTGCCAGAACGCCAGACCGACTGAATACACAAACAGCAGCCAGATCAAGCCAAGCATGATGCGGTCGGCCTTGCGGTAATGCTCAAGAAAACGAGGAGCTGAAAGCATCAAACACTTCCTTATGAGAGGACCAAACAACAGACAGCCAGCATCATGGACGAGCAAAAGCCCGGCCAAGTCATAGGATGACTCGAAGACACGCAAGAGAATGTGTCAAATCGGTGATCTTGCGCAACTGTGTTATTGGCGTTTAGCCATCAGTGACGCAAAAGCTTGCGTAAAGGCACACCGTCCTTCATGACCGGTGACTTGATGACGATGTAGCTGAAGTACTTGGAAATGCCGATATTCTTGTCCAGCAGCTCTTCGATCACTTCCTGATAGTGCTGAATACTGCGGGTCATGAAGCGCACCAGATAGTCGTAACCGCCACTGATCAGGTGGCATTCGAGCACTTCATCCACGTGACGGATATTGGCTTCGAACTTGGCAAAGTCTTCGCGCTTGTGGTCGCTGAGGGAAATTTCTGTGAAGACCGTGACCGATTCGGTGATCTTCGCGAGATTCAGGTGGGCCTTGTAGCTGGAAATATAACCGGCTGATTCGAGACGTTTGACCCGTTGCAGGCAAGGGCTGGCAGATAGCCCGACAGCGTCTGCCAGACTGACGTTGGTCATGCGACCGTCTTTCTGGAGCTCGACCAGGATGTTGATATCAATCCGATCCAGTTTGACCAAGCCTTCCATCACCTACCTCTTGATTGCCATTCACCAAAGCTCTCTTCTAGCAAAATCAGCGCCTTAAAGACAGCTGATGCTGCGCCACCAGGTCAGCCATGCTGTTGATGCACAGATCGGCAGTGCAAGGCTGGCGATGTTCGGCACGGTTGCGACGGATCAGACACAGGCCGCCGTTGCCCAGCGCTGACGCCGGAGGCCGGGACACCAGCAAGGTTTCACTGGGGGCCAGATCCATCCCGGCCAGCCAGCTCGTATCATCCAGCGGATGAGTGGTCAGCGACAACAAGCTGTCGGGCTCCAGCCCCAAACGCTCGCACAAGGCATTTCGATCCTGTGCATCGCGATCGGCATAAACCAGCAACCGGTAAAACTTGCGCAGGTACAACATGGCACCCGGCGCATCCTCGAACAAGGTCCAGGTGGCCACTGACCGCGCGAAAGCCATACCCTCCTCCCACGTGGCCCGGGCACCGAAACGCTCGGACAACTGGCGATGGGCAAAGCACAGCAAACCGCTGAAACCCAGCTCGCCAAAGCGCGGATAAAGCGCACTCACTACCTCACTGAATACCGCCAGCACCTGCTCTTTGTCGGGTTTATCAGCGCTGTGCTCCAACAATGGCTGCAACGCTGCCCAGACACCGGAATCACGGTCCACCAGAACTTCATCGCAGTCGATCAACAGTGCTCGGTAATCAGTCAGCCCCATGACAGGTCAAGCCTCCATTAAACATTCAGTCCCAACGGCCGCGCAGTGTGCATATCTGCGCGACCAGGCTTGAGCGACTACTTGGACTTCAATACTCGTGCCAAGGCAGCATCGAGGATGGTCAAGGCTTCATCGATCTGAGCCTCAGTCGTCACCAGCGGCGCGAGGAAGCGCAAGACGTTGCGATAAACGCCGCACTTGATGACCAGCAGGCCGCCGACGCGAGCCTGATCGATCAGTTGCTGATTGAGGTCCGCGTCCGGGCTGCGCTCGGCGTCGTCCTTGACGATTTCCATCGCCAGCATGAAACCGGGGCCGCGTACGTCGCCAATGCAGGAATAACGGGACTGCAGCTTGAGCAGGCCGGCACGCAGGTATTGCCCCAGTTGTTCGCCACGCTCCAGCAGTTCTTCCTGCTCGTAGGTATCGATCACCGCCAGCGCTGCGGCGCAGGCCAGAGCGTTGCCGCCGTATGTGCCACCCAGGCCGCCCGGAAGCGGTGCATCCATGATCCCGGCACGGCCGACCACACCCGACAGCGGCAAGCCGCCAGCCAGGCTTTTGGCGACCGTGACCAGATCGGGCTGAATGCCTGCGTGTTGGAAACCGAACCATTTGCCGGTCCGGCCGAAACCGGTCTGGATTTCATCGAGAATCAGGACAATGCCGTGTTGCTCGGTCAGGGCACGCAGCGCTTTGAGAAACGCCACCGGCGCGCTCAGAAAACCACCATCGCCCTGCACAGGCTCGATGATGATGGCTGCCACGCGATCCGGCGCAACCTGCGTGGCCAGCAACTCATGCAGCGCGGCCAGGGCCATTTCGCTGGTGAAACCACGGTATTCGTTGGGATACGGGGTGTGGAACACTTCAGGTGCCAGAGGGCCGAAGTTTTGTTTGTACGGCTGGCTCATCCCGGTCAGGGTCGTGCCCAGCAAGGTGCGGCCATGGAAACCGCCACGAAACGAGATGATCGCCGGGCGATTGGTGTGGGCACGGGCGATCTTCACAGCATTCTCGACCGCTTCGGCACCGGAGGTGAAGAACACCGCCTTGTGCTCGATAGCACTTTCACCTGCCACCAGATTGCTCAGGCGCCTGGCCAGATCAAGATAGGGCTGATAGGCAACGACCTGAAAGCAGGCATGGGTGACCTTCTCCAGCTGGCCCTGCACCGCTTTGACGACATTGGGATGGTTGTGGCCGATGTTCAACACACCGATGCCGCCAACGAAGTCCAGATAACGCTTGCCATCGACATCCCACAATTCGGAACCCTGGGCGCGCTCGATGACCAACGGGTGAGCGGTGACCACACCACGGGGTACGAACTGATCGCGCTGACGGAGCAGATGAGGTGTTTCGTCGACTTTGCTATTCATGACTTTACCTGTAGTGGACCGGGCAACCGGCAGGTGGTTGCGATGTTGTTCAGGTTAAGCGTTCAGCGAAACGATCTAAGCCGAACTTGCCTTCTCAGATGCCCATATCCACTGTTTTCACCCTTGCAAACGGCAGATTCCTTCTGGCCATGCAATCTGCCGCGCAACGCCCTGTTTACAGGCTGAGCCGCCCCTTTGCAGTGCCTCTTTCAACAGATCCTGCTCCAGCCTTGAGGCATGATGGAGGCCCACTTTCACGCTCAGGAAATGCCCATGCCCGCCCTGCTCTATAAAGCCGATCCTGCCCGTAGCGAGCGCTGGAAAGCCTTGTTTGCCGAGCACGCTCCCGATATCGAATGGCGCGCATGGCCGGACATTGGCGACCCGCAGGACATCCACTATCTGGCGGCCTGGCTGGCTCCCGATGATCTGGAACAGGTGCTGCCCAATCTCAAGGTGCTGTTCGCCTTGTCAGCCGGTGTGGATCAACTGGACCTGAGCCGTATCCCGCAATCACTGCCAGTGGTGCGCCTGCTGGACCCCGGCATCACTCAGGGCATGTGCGAATACGCCTGCTTCGCCGTGCTGAGCCTGCATCGTGAAATGCTGCGCTATCGTCAACAGCAGATCGAAGGCCGTTGGCAGGCTCACCCACTGATCCCGGCTCATAAAAGGCGCATCGGGGTCATGGGGCTCGGGTTGCAGGCGCAGCACATTCTGTCGAGCCTGAAAGGCTTTGGTTTTGCCCTGTCAGGCTGGGCACGCAGCGAGCATCGTATCGAAGGCGTCGAATGCCATGCTGGCACCGAACAACTGCCTGCGTTCCTGGCGCAGTGCGACATCCTGCTGTGCGTGCTGCCCCTGACAGAACAGACCGAAGGCATCCTCAATCGCGACCTGTTCAAGCACCTGCCGCAGGGCGCGGCGCTGATCAATATGGGTCGCGGCAAGCATCTGGTGGAGGACGACCTGCTGGAGGCGCTGGACAGCGGCCAGCTCAGCGCCGCCGTGCTGGATGTGCTGCAAAAGGAACCGGCAGCAACCGATCACCCGTTCTGGAAACACCCGAAGATTCTGCTGACACCCCATATTGCCGCCATGACCCAACCGGAAAGCGCGTTTGCGGGGCTGCTGGAAAACATTCGGCGCTTTGAAAGAGGCGAGTCGATGGAGGGGCAAGTGGATCGCGGGCAGGGGTATTAGCCTTGGCGAATGAATTCACCCCCACACAACCTTAATCATGCCAATGCCACGCGGGTGCATCCAATGGCCTCTGGCCTTGCACTTCGGTCTGGCCCAAGGTCTTTTGCAGGACGATTTTCTGGCAGTCTTCATGGCGGCTCAGCTCCCTTATCAGGATGCTTGAGTGAGACACCACCCAGACCTGACAACGCTCCGAGGCGCGGATAATCAATCGCGCCAGGGCGGGCAACAGGTCGACATGAAGGCTGGTTTCCGGCTCGTTCAAGACCATCATCGACGGTGGTCGCGGTGTCAGCAGTGCGGCCATGAGCAGCAGATAACGCAGCGTTCCATCCGAAAGCTCAGCCGCCGTCAGCGGTCGAAGCAGCCCGTGCTGATGAAGGAGCAAGCTGAACAAACCTCCCGGCGTGGCGTCGATTTCCAGACGGGTTCCGGGAAATGCATCGGTAAGTGCTGGCTGTAAATCCTCCACTTCGCCCACTTCGATGATGGTCTGCAAGGCCGCCGCCAGATTGCGCCCATCGTGATGCAGCACCGGTGTGCGGGTACCCAATTGTGGCTGGCGAACCGGGGCATCCCGATCTATGCGGAAATGGTCGTAGAAACGCCAGCCCTTTATGAGCGTACGCATTTCGGCGATTTCAGCAAAATTTCTCGGGCTGCCCAGTTGAGCGAACAGGCTGTCGAACGGCTGCCCATGTTGCTGGAGGATGTCCCATTCCCGGCCCTGACGTGCACGGATCATAGGCCCCTTGCGATCCACCAGCAGGGAAGCCGGCCGGTACAACGGCCCGGCCCAGATGCATTCCCGCTTGATCTCCGGGTCCAGCATGAAAGCGGTGGGATACGGCAGCGGTTCCGGCAAACCCAGGGAAATGGCAAAACCGAAGTCCTCGGTGGCAAACCCCAGGCGCAGGCGCTTTGCCTCTCGACGCACGGATGCCTCTAGAGGCACTTCGCCCTTTTTCATACGCTGGCTGACCACTTCAGGACCGGCCCACCAGGTCGAGTCCAGTCCGCCTTCATGGGCCAAGGCTTCCACCACACCGCCTTGAGCCGTCTCCGCCAATAGCCGCAAAGCCTTGTAGAGATTGGACTTGCCACTCCCGTTATCACCCGTAACAAGGTTGAGCCTCCCCAAGGGCACAACCAGATTATTGATCGAACGATAGTTGGCAACGGCCAGAGTTTTCAGCATCGGTGAAGCAGCTCCTGAGTCCATGGAGCCGCACTATCGCCCACCGGTCTGCAGCACTGCAACCGGTGTTCTGATCTGTAGAAGTACTTTATGGGAGGCAGCATGCTGGCGACTTCATTGAAGGTATCCACAAAATCACCGCAAATCCGGTAGGAGTGGCTTCAGCCGCGAAGCCATCTTTCGGGCGCTGAAATGTGTGCTGACTTCACCGGCCTCGTCGCGAGCAAGCTCCCTCCCACGATGGGTGCAGCTCAAAAAATGTGACGATTCCGAAAGACCAATCCATATCTTCTGCATGAAACTTCCCTGACAATCCAACCCGTTTGTGCCTGCCAGATCCGGGAACTAGTCTGCGCTCCGTCGCTGCAAAATCAGCGATCGGGTGTGGAAACCTGTTCTTTTCTGTAGGCGCACAAGCGTCACCAAGTTGCTTGCCGGATATGTAATCGGCGAGTGCACTATGGCGGCTATGTGCGGGCAGACTTCGGTCTGGCCGGGTGCCTACAGCCTGGTTTTCCACCCCGTTCATAGCTGCCACCTTTTGTCGTGTGGAAACGGCAAGAGATGGCTCCGGAATGTGTAGGAGTTTCATCATGTTAAAAGTAACCCCCGATCCACCCATCAAACTCGAAGAAACACTTCTGCGGGTTTCTGAGGTTGGGGCCTGACGTATTCGTGAATCACCGCAAACCCGGTAGGAGTGGCTTCAGCCGCGAAGCCATCTTTCGGGCGCTGAAATGTGTGCTGACTTCACCGGCCTCGTCGCGAGCAAGCTCCCTCCCACGATGGGTGCAGCTCAAAAAATGTGACGATTCCGAAAGACCAATCC
>NZ_JAUQOO010000066.1:0-567 GCF_030580745.1 Pseudomonas serbiensis | reverse complement strand
GCACGCGAACGTCGGCACTGAGATCCTGCTGGCGCATACGCTCGATCAGCTTCACCGCCAGCAGCGAATGGCCGCCCAACTCAAAGAAGTGGTCATGACGACCTACTTGCTCAACATCCAGCAGTTCTTGCCAGAGTTGGGCAATGATCACTTCGACTTCGCCTTGCGGAGCTTCATAGGCACGGCTGGCCAGTGCCGACTGGTCCGGCGCTGGCAAGGCCTTGCGGTCCAGCTTGCCATTGGTGGTCAGTGGCAGCGACTCAAGCGTCACAAAGGCGCTTGGCAGCATATGCTCGGCCAGGGTTTGCAATAGCTGGTCACGTAACTCGGCGGCAGAAGGCGTCGCGCCCTCTTCAGGAATCACATAAGCGACCAGACGCTTATCACCTGGAATGTCTTCCCGAGCGATAACTACGGCTTCGCGAACACCATTGCAGGCCGCAAGCTGTGCCTCGACTTCACCCAACTCGATACGGAAACCACGAATCTTCACCTGATCGTCGTTACGGCCCAGATAATCCAGGCTGCCCTCGGCGGTCCAGCGGGCAAGGTCGCCAGTGCGATACA
>NZ_JAUQOO010000065.1:0-654 GCF_030580745.1 Pseudomonas serbiensis | reverse complement strand
GCCTATCAGCAAGACTCCGGCATGGTCGCCAACGACCCGGTGATCAAGCGCTTCGACATGCGCCTGGAGACTCGCACCAGCCGCACCACCCGCCGCGACTACGACTTTGAAAAACCACGCCTGACGCTGGAAAGCGAAAACCGTGGCGACGCCCTGCCCGACCTTGAAGACTACGACTATCCGGGCCGTTTCGTGGACCGCGAGCGTGGCAAGCACCTGGCCAAGCGCGCGCTTGAAAGGCATCGCAGCGATTACCAGCTTGCCGAAGGCAAAAGCGATCAGCCGCTGCTGGTCAGCGGCCACTTCCTTGCCCTGACCCAACACCCCAAGGCCAAATGGAACGACCTGTGGCTGCTGACGGAAATCTTCCACGAAGGCAAACAGCCGCAAGTGCTGGAGGAATCGGTCAGCAGCGACACGACGACGCTCAAGGACGACTTCCATCAGGGCTATCGCAACCGTTTCCAGGCCACGCCCTGGGACGTGCCGAACCGCCCGCCGCTGAGCCACCCCAAGCCGCGCATCCTCGGCAGCCAGAGCGCCGTGGTCACCGGGCCGAAAGGTGAAGAGATCCACTGCGACCAATACGGCCGCGTCAAAGTCCAGTTCCATTGGGACCGCGAAGGCCAGGCCGACGACAAGACCAGTTGCTGG
>NZ_JAUQOO010000064.1:0-689 GCF_030580745.1 Pseudomonas serbiensis | reverse complement strand
AGAAGTAGCTAGTCTAACCTTCGGGGGGACGGTTACCACGGTGTGATTCATGACTGGGGTGAAGTCGTAACAAGGTAGCCGTAGGGGAACCTGCGGCTGGATCACCTCCTTAATCGACGACTCAGCTATACCATAAGCTCCCACACGAATTGCTTGATTCATTGAAGAAGACGATTAGAAGCAGCTTTAAGCTCCAAGCTGATAGCTCCAGGCTAGCGGCTACAAGCTCGAAATTGGGTCTGTAGCTCAGTTGGTTAGAGCGCACCCCTGATAAGGGTGAGGTCGGCAGTTCGAATCTGCCCAGACCCACCAATTTTGTGTGGTAATGCCTGTAGTGATACGGGGCCATAGCTCAGCTGGGAGAGCGCCTGCCTTGCACGCAGGAGGTCAGCGGTTCGATCCCGCTTGGCTCCACCATTTACTGCTTCTGTTGTAAGAGCTTAGAAATGAGCATTCCATACAGTGTTATGGGAATGTTGATTTCTAGTCTTTGACTAGTTCGTTCTTTAAAAATTTGGGTATGTAATAGAAAGTTAGACTGGACAGCACTTTCACTGGTGTATGTTCAGGCTAAGGTAAAATTTGTGAGTGAATTGCAAATTTTCGGCGAATGTCGTCTTCACAGTATAACCAGATTGCTTGGGGTTATATGGTCAAGTGAAGAAGCGCATACGGTGGATGCCTTGGCA
>NZ_JAUQOO010000063.1:0-740 GCF_030580745.1 Pseudomonas serbiensis | reverse complement strand
TGCCGGTCAGGGTGATATCGAGTTGGCCATCGGTGAGCACGGCACCGGCCAGGCGGTTATCCAGGCTCGCGGCCTGCAGGTTCAGACCCAGGCCGGCCCCCAGGGTGCCAGCCTGGTTGTCGAGGGCCTGAGCCAGAATGACCGTCAGCACCTCGTCGGCCATGACCTGGCCTTCGGCGTTGTTCAGACTCTGGGCCTCCAGGGTGGTGGCCCCTGCACTGCTCAGCAGGCCCTGGCGGTTGCTGACTTCGCCGGTCACGTCCAGCGTGAGGCCCGCCTCGCTGCTCACCTCACCGCTGTCGTTGGTCAGGGTATCGGCAAAGAGGTCTACGCCGGTGCCGGACACCAGTCCGCGCAGGTTGGTCAGCGCCTTGTCGATGCGTACGACCAAGGATTCGTCGCTGAGCACCGTGCCATCGGTGTTGTCCAGCGACGTGGCGGCCAGGGTAAAGCCCTTGGCACTGGAGATCTCGCCGCGCTGGTTGTTGACCGTACCCAAGTTGGTCAGCAGCAACTGGCCGGGGGCCGTAATCAAACCGTCCTGGTTATTCAGGTGGCCATTGCCGAGGTCAAGGCTGACGTCGCCGTTGCTGTACAGCCGACCGTCGGCGTATTGATCCAGGCCGGTGACCACAGCGGTCAAAGCCATGGCACTGGCAATACGCCCCGCTTCGCTGTTATTGACCTGCGCGGCAGTCAGGCGCAAGGCCTCGGTGCTGGTCAGGCGACCGTCCTGGCTG
>NZ_JAUQOO010000062.1:0-740 GCF_030580745.1 Pseudomonas serbiensis | reverse complement strand
TGCCGGTCAGGGTGATATCGAGTTGGCCATCGGTGAGCACGGCACCGGCCAGGCGGTTATCCAGGCTCGCGGCCTGCAGGTTCAGACCCAGGCCGGCCCCCAGGGTGCCAGCCTGGTTGTCGAGGGCTTGAGCCAGAATGACGGTCAGCACCTCGTCGGCCATGACCTGGCCTTCGGCGTTGTCCAGGCTCTTGGCCTCTAACGTGATGGCCCCTGCACTGCTCAGCAGGCCCTGGCGGTTGCTGACTTCGCCGGTGACGTCCAGCGTGAGGCCCGCCTCGCTGCTCACCTCACCGCTGTCGTTGGTCAGGGTATCGGCAGAGAGGTCCACGCCGGTGCCGGACACCAGCCCGCGCAGGTTGGTCAGTGCCTTGTCGATGCGTACGATCAGGGATTCGTCGCTGAGCACCGAGCCGTCAGTGTTGTCCAGCGAGGTGGCGGCCAGGGTAAAGCCCTTGGCACTGGAGATCTCGCCGCTTTGGTTATCGACTGTGCCCAGATTCGTCAGCAGCAACTGGCCGGGGGCCGTAATCAAACCGTCCTGGTTATTCAGGTGGCCGTTGCCGAGGTCAAGGCTGACGTCGCCGTTGCTGTACAGGCGCCCGTCGGCGTGTTGATCCAGGCCGGTGACCACAGCGGTCAAAGCCATGGCACTGGCAATACGCCCCGCTTCGCTGTTATTGACCTGCGCGGCAGTCAGGCGCAAGGCCTCGGTGCTGGTCAGGCGACCGTCCTGGCTG
>NZ_JAUQOO010000061.1:0-860 GCF_030580745.1 Pseudomonas serbiensis | reverse complement strand
GACACCATTGCCGGGCAAGGCACGGTGGCCATGGAAATCCTGCGTCAGCAACCGGGCCAGCTGGACGCCATTTTCGTCCCGGTGGGCGGTGGCGGTCTGATTGCGGGCATTGCCGCTTACGTCAAATACTTGCGCCCGGACATCAAGGTCATCGGCGTCGAGCCGGACGACTCCAACTGCCTGCAAGTCGCCATGGCTGCCGGTGAGCGTGTGGTGCTGAATCAGGTCGGACTGTTTGCCGATGGCGTGGCGGTGGCGCAGATCGGCCATCACACCTTTGAGGTCTGTCGTCACTACGTCGATGAAGTCATCACCGTCAGCACCGACGAAATCTGCGCAGCCATCAAGGACATCTACGATGACACCCGCTCCATCACCGAACCGGCCGGTGCGCTGGGCGTGGCCGGGATCAAGAAGTATGTCGAGCAACGTGGCATCAGCGGCCAGACGCTGGTGGCCATCGACTCCGGCGCCAACGTCAACTTCGACCGCCTGCGCCATGTGGCCGAGCGCGCCGAACTGGGTGAAGGCCGCGAAGCCATCATCGCCGTGACCATCCCCGAACAGCCGGGCAGCTTCAAGGCGTTCTGCCAGGCCATCGGCAAGCGCCAGATCACCGAGTTCAACTATCGCTACCACACCGACCGCGAAGCCCACATCTTTGTCGGCGTGCAGACCCACCCGGATACTGACCCACGCAGCGCCCTGATCGCCAGCCTGACGGAGCAAGGCTTCCCGGTGCTGGACCTGACCGATAACGAACTGGCCAAGCTGCATATCCGGCATATGGTCGGCGGGCATGCCGAGCGGGTGGATGATGAAGTGGTGCTGCGCTTCGAGTTCCCGGAACGGCCGGGCGC
>NZ_JAUQOO010000060.1:0-884 GCF_030580745.1 Pseudomonas serbiensis | reverse complement strand
GATGTGGAGTAATACGTGATGTCCGCACCCGCCCATCAAACACATTTCAGCCTGCATCTGGAGGACGTCAGACACGACTTTCAGGTGCTGGCCTTTACCGGCACGGAGGCCATCAACCAGCCCTTTGTCTTTGAGCTGGAACTGGTCAGCGAAAACCCGGCGCTGGATCTGGACAGCCTGCTCAATCGCTCTGCCTTTCTGCAGTTCGGCCCCGACGACGCTGGCGTGCATGGCTTGATCGACCGTATCGCTCAAGGCGACTCACGCAAGCGACTGACCCACTACGCCATGACCCTGCGACCGCACCTCGCCTACCTGAGCCATCGCATCAATCAACGCATCTTCCAGCAACAGTCGGTGCCGGACATCATTGCCCGGATCCTGCAAGAGCACGGCATCCTGGCCGACCGCTATCACTTTCAACTCGGTCTGCCGTACCCGAAACGCGAGTACTGCGTGCAGTACGACGAATCGGACCTGCATTTCATTCAGCGACTCTGTGAAGAAGAAGGCCTGCACTATCACTTCCAGCACAGCAGGGCCATGCACCGGCTGGTATTCGGCGATGACCAGACGGTCTTCCCCAGGCTAAAGCCGCTGACCTATCGACAGGACAGCGGGATGGTTTCCGATGAGCCGGTGGTCAAGCGCTTCAATGTGCGTCTTGAAACCCGCACCACACGCACCACGCGGCGGGATTATGACTTTCAGAAACCGCTGGTTCCCCTTGAAAGCGAAGTCCAGAACAAAACCCTGCCCGACCTTGAGGACTACGATTACCCCGGCCGTTTCACCAACCGTGAGCGTGGCAACCTTCTGGCCCGACGGGCACTGGAACGCCACCGCCATGATTACCGCCTCGCCGAAGGCCATAGCGATCAGCC